>CABUDB010000081.1 GCA_902490245.1 uncultured Collinsella sp. | reverse complement strand
GATGCAGAGCTTAAAGTCTTGCTGAAACATTGGGAAGAAACAATCACTAAAGTACCGAAAGCGAAATCACATGGAGCTTTCCGTCGTGCGTCATCTGATAGAAGGTCGAACCATTGGACGGATCGGCAATGCAATCGGCATTTGCGACAGCGCCGAGCTTCATGGTCGAAACGACATCGCCAGTCGTCTTATCAATGCACTTAAGCGTGCCCGCGCTCGTAGGAACAATGGTGTACTTATCCGTCAGCGCAGCGCCAGTCCAATAATAGCCCTCGGAAGGGTCAATGTTCTGCCAAGAGACTTCGCCCGTGGCAATCTTGATACGCTTCAGGGAGCCGTTGCCGTAGGTCGCGTTGTAGTTCTCGTCATACGAAATATCGACCGTACCAACATAGACATACTCGCCGTCCGAAACGACGGTGCAGGAGCTCTGCGTCAAGTCCGTCAAACCAGGCGTCAGCCACTTGCAGATCAGCTTGTCTGCAGTAATCGCCTGGACCGCACCGCCGTTGAGCGGAACGATGATAAGGCCGTTGGTATAGATCGGACGAGAGGTATAGCTCACCTTGGAGGCAAGCGGCGCAGAGGCAACCTTTTTGCCCGTGGACGAATCGATCTTAATGAGCTCGTTCTCGGTCGCGATGTACACAAAGCCGTTAGCGATGACAGGTTCGCTGCAGTTGGCATACTGCTGACCAGACTCGGCCTTCCAATCGAAGGCCCACTTAAGACCGGCGGCCTGCGCAGGTGTCTTGGCATCCGTTACGGTCGAACCGTTGCCACCGTTGCCGTAGCCGGCCCACTCGGCATCCCAATCAGGAGTCGTTGCACTCGGGTCCACGACAATCTTGTCGGGATCGGGCATGGGCGATTTATCGGTGGTGTAGGCAAACGTAGCCTTGTCGCCGCTCTTGAGCGTGACCTGGTTGGCGCAGAGAGATGAGGGCTCTCCGTTGATAAACAGACGCCAATATTTCTTGGTCGCACCATCCCAGCCATACGGCTTGTGATCGAACGGCGAAGTAATGGAATTCAGGAACCAGTACTCACCACTCTGGGAGCCGTTGTACGTAACGCCCTTCGCCTTCAGAACCGTCTCAATAAGGTCCTGGGCCGTAGAGCCTTCGGGCAGGGAAACATTGCTTGCCGAGCCCCAGCGAGTATTGTTGCCGTTGACATCGGGACCGATAACATCGACGGACCCAAGAACCTGACCGGGGAGGGCATCGGCGTCAGCACCATACATAAAGGTGACGGCGTCACCCTCTTGGAGTTCGTAGTTGCCGGCCCCGACTTGGGCGAACTTGCCATTTACATAGAACTGCCAATAACTTTTGGTCGCAGGATCATACTCATAGGTCTTACCGTCAAGCGGCGAGGTAATGCCGCTGAGGTACCAACCCCAAGACTCTTCTTTAGCATCGAGGGTAAGACCAGTCTGCTCCAGCAAATCCTTAGCAGTGGAACCAGCCTTGAGACTCGTCTGGCCCGTCGAGGCCCAAACCTGCTGCTTGCCGTCCTTGTCCTTACCGAGGACCTGAACGGAGGCATGGACGGAATCAGAGGGCAACTGGTCGCCCCAGCCACCGTAGAACCACGTAACGGTATCGCCAGCATGAATGGTGACATTGTCTGCCGTGTAGTCGCTCGACTTGCCGTTAATGAACAGCTGCCAATGGGTCGAATAATCGAGCGGCGTACCCAGCTCAACGCCGTTGTACTTAAGGCTCAGAATGAAGGAGCCCGCAGCAACGGCGTCGATGTCATTCGCCTCGAGCGCGACCTTCGTAAGGTCAAGTGCGCTCGAGCCGGACGTCACCACATACTGCGCGTTATCGACCCAAGTCTGAGTCTTGCCCTGGGCATCGCGACCAATGACGGTCACATTCGCAGCAAGCTGGTCCTTAACGACAGGGGACGAGCTACCAGCCGTATAGGCAAACTCAATCTTCTGCCCCTGGGTGAGCTTGACGCTGCTCGCGCCAACCGAGGAAGACGCGCCATCAACAAAGAGCTGCCAGAAGGCACCAGTTGTCGCGTCGTAGGCAAGCGTGCGGCTATCCGTCGGGGACGTAATGCTCTTGAGGTAGAACCCGTATGCCGTGTTTGCATCGTAGTCCGCCTTGAAGCCCGTCTTCTGCTGCAGCTTAACGAAGGCGTCCGCAGCCGTCGCGCCCTCGTCGAGCTTGAGTTGCGTAGGTGCCACCCAGGTCTGAGCCTTGCCGTCGGCATCGGTGCCGACAATCGAGAACGAGACCTCGACTTGCTTCTTGGCGACATCGCCGGTTTCTGTCGGGTTCTCTGTCTGGACGGCAGTCGCGGCGGCAGATCCTGCTTGGCCAGCGGATGCCATCGAAGACTGCACGCTCGTGGCAGGGCTCTCCCCCGTCGCCGAGCCTTCGTCGCCAGTTGCCGCCTCTGTAGTGGCGGCACTAGCTGCAGGCGCGCCCTCGGAATCCGAAACCTCGGCCTTACCCTGGTCGGCAGCACCATCCGCAGGCGCTGCACCCTCGTCCGGCGTCGTAGCCTGAGCCACAGCCTCGGCAATGCCCTCGGCGCCCTCGGCCCACAGCTGAGCCGGCGTGGTGCCAAAGGCCATCGCGAAGGCCAGGAATGCCACCAGGCCGCGCTTGGCTACGCCGCGCGCAATTGCGCCACGGCGATGCGAGACGCGCTGACGCTCGTCCACAAACATATCCATTTGTCTCCCATTGTCTGTACTTGGAGCGTTGCCTTGAGGCCGCCCCACGTCATCGCGCATGTTGCGCTCGAGTTCCCCCATCGGGGTCCCCCTTCCCTCCAGAGCCCTATGCACACCGGCGGCATACGCCGCAGCCGCATGCAAGATGGGAGGCGATCCGACTTAACCTTAACGACTCGGGCACGTCGTCCGATCTGCGACGCGAACATCCCGAGCCAAGAGGAATTACGGTTACTGGTACAGCCGGGGACTTGCACCCCAATTCTCCCAAACGCGCAGGTAAACCGCGCATTCATGCGTCTCCGCACCACCATCTAGGCCATCGATTATTACCGTTAAAATGGTATCACGCAAAAGAGCCTCGCACGCAGGCGAAGCCCAAGGTAAAAGCTATTGTTTGCGATAGGAAAATGCGGTGACGGTCGCGGCCTCTAGTGCTTGCCGCCGTGACTGTTGAGCCAGATATTGCGGCCCAGCATAAGCGCCAGCACCAGCGCGCTCACGTAGCCCATAAAGCCAATGACTGGGATACCAAACACAACCGGCTCGATGCGCGCGTAGTACACCACCGACGAACCGATAAACAGACCAGCGATCACAATTGCCATCGACATGCGGTCGATAATTCCGCCCAGCTGTCGCAGCGCCTTATCGCTGCTCATGATCTGCGTGTTTACCTTAAGCTGGCCGCGCGTGAGCATACGCGAAGCCAAGCCCAGATACTCGGCCGCCTCGAGCGAGCCTTTTGCCGCGCGATAGCTGCTCGCGGCAAGATCGCGTCCCATATCACGCACGCGCGCATAGGTGCTCTTCTCGTTTTTGATATGCGTCTGGATTATCTGGATCATGTTGACGTTGGGCATATACTCAGTCAGCAGGCCCTCGAGCGTCACCATGCCGCGGGCGAACATCGTTACCACGCTCGGCAGCTCAACGTCGTTTTTGCGCGCCAGGTTTAACAGCGAGGTCAAAAACTCGCCGATATCCAGATCCTTCAGGTCAAGGCCCGCAAAGTCTGCGACGATAAAGTCCAAATCGGACAAAAAGGCCGAATGATCGAGCTCAGCCGAGTCGCCGCGCGTCACGGCAAAGCGCATGAGCGAATCCTTGAGCTTTGGCACGTCACCCTCTGCCACGGCGAAAATCATGTCCTTGACGATACCGCGATCGTGACTCGACATGCGTCCGACCATGCCCAAGTCGATAAAGTAAACGATGCCGTCCTTGAGAATAATGTTTCCCGCATGCGGGTCCGCATGGAAAAAGCCGTCGTCGAGCACCTGCGTCGAGTAGTCCTCGACGATCGCGGCGCCGATCTTTTCCAAGTCATAACCCTCGGCTGCCAAACGCTTGGGATCGGCGATGGAGATGCCGTCGATGTAGTCCATGACCACCACGTGCTCGGTGCAAAGGTCCAGGTAGGATTTGGGACACGATACGCCATGCACACTTTTGTGGAAGTCATAGAAATCGTTGAGGTTTTTGGCCTCGGCCAAAAAGTTGGTCTCCTCGCGAAACGAGGTCCACAGCTCTTCGACCACGCCGTGCAGGTCAACAAACTGGTCGGTGTTGACGAACGTGGAAACGATACGCACCACCGAGCGAATGATGTCGATGTCCTGCGCCATCACCTGCTGCGCACCGGGGCGCTGCACCTTAACGGCCACGTCCTCGCCGGTCACCAGGCGGGCGCGGTGCACCTGCGCGAGCGATGCGCTACCAAGCGGATTAGGGTCGATCGCATCGAACATCTCTCCCAGGCGCAGGCCGTATTCTTCTTCCAGACAACTGAGTACGACCTCGTACGGCACCGGCTCCACGTCGGACCGCAGACGACGCAGCTCGTCGCAAAAGCGTTGCGGCAGAATCTCGGACCGGTTGGCCAGAATCTGCCCCATCTTGACGAACATGGGGCCGAGTTCCTCGAGCAGGCGGCGCAAACGAACCGGCGTGAGGTTATCCCACACGCGGTACTTTTTGACCAGGCGAACAATCTGACCGATGCGTTCGCGGCGGCCTGCCGGCGTGAGCTGGTATTCCTCGTCCGGCGCCATCGCGTCGGGCTCCTCGGGGACCATATCGACAGCGCGCGGCTTCTTGCGAGCGCCCGAGACGA
The DNA here is from genome assembly GCA_902490245.1 of uncultured Collinsella sp. Lineage (GTDB taxonomy): Bacteria > Actinomycetota > Coriobacteriia > Coriobacteriales > Coriobacteriaceae > Collinsella. The sequence goes on along the minus strand of CABUDB010000081.1, from coordinate 2,182 downwards.
CGGCCTCAACCTCATCGACAACCGACGTCTCGTCACCCAAGGGGTCTAGATTGTTGTAATCGGTGGTGGAATCTGCCATCTGCGCTGCTACTCGGCCTCTTTGGCGTCCTCTGCGTCGTCGGGCTCAACAGACTCGACGGGCACCGAGGTCACGTTGTCCTCGACCGAATCGACGATATCGCGCACATGGGCCAAAAAGGCCGTCCGCTCGGGGGCGGTCATAACGCGGACGCGAGCCAGAATGAGCTCGTCGAGCACGCGCTGTGCCGCGGTCTCGCCCTGCATGCCCAGGCGCTCGGTCAGGTCGGAGATGGTGCCACCCGCCTGCTCGAACATGTCGGACACGCTGCGGGCGATATCGGGGGCGCCTGCGTCCTTGCGGACCTGCTCACCCTTGGTATTGAGGTCGTCGAGGACCTTCTTGCCGCCCTCGACGGCAACGGCGGCGGCGCCGAAGCCCACGTTGATGGCACCGTTAACAAGCTGATCGAATTTCATAACCATGGTTGGCTCCAATCATGAACAACTGCATTGGCCTTCTTGTACCCAAGATTGGGTGAACGACACAATATCGTTTTACCGCCAAGATAGAAATCGAGCGAGGCAAAGCCTTTGACGGCGTTTGTCCCGCTCGCTCGTTGCAAGGTCGTCTTTACCTTACGTTATCGTTCATCGCGAAGGAGTTCTTCATGGCGCAGCTGGTGGTGTAGAGCACCTTGCCCAGTAGGGCATCGGTCTCCACGCGCACGAGCTCGGCAAAGGCCTCGTTGGCGCGGGCGAGCTCGGCAGACACCTCGGCCTCGGGCAGGGCGGCCACGGCAGCGTCGACGTCGTGGATCTGCTTGTGGCCCATGCCGCCGACCTTCTCCTGATAATCCTCGACCGCGCGACCGCACTCATGGAAGCGGACGTCGGCCAGGGCACCGATCAGGCGATTTGCCCAGTAGAAGTTCTCGGACGTCACGCGAGCCTGCGTGTCGGCATAGTACTCGGGCATGGTCTCGACATTGGCGTACAGCGGCACGAGCGCGTTAAACGAGTTGGAGCCAAACGCCATCCACTGAACGGCGCGATACGCCGGCTGCGCATAGGGGCGCAGCTGCAGCACGGCGAGCTGGCTGTTGCGGTTGATGCCGATGGGACGATAGGCACCGCGCGTGGCGGGCGTGCCCTTGCTGCCGTAGCAGTCGTACTCCGTGCCCTGGTAGTGGCTCGAAAGCACATACTTGATGTCCTCGATGGTCACCTTGCGCTCGGGCACGCGGCTCCAGGGGATGTCGTCGCTCTCGGGCGTGTAATCGGCGTCGGGACCGTCCCACACATCGCTGGGATTGAGGCAGCGCTGCATGTACCAGGCGCGCGGCGTGTTGTAGACGTGGTCGCTGTCGCTGTGCGAGCCAAAGGCCTCGCGCGGGTTAAAGACCGTCGCCGGACCGTCGCCCTCAACGCCCAGCGTCAGGTCCAGATGCCACTCGGCCATCCAGGAGCGCAGGTCGGCGGAGCACATGTGGTCGACCTGAGCGCCCTCGGCGTCGTCCAGGTCAAAGCTATCGATACCCAGCTGGTTGGGCATGGTCACATAGGCGTCATCGGGCACGCGCTTGGCGATCCAGTGGTGGCCGCCGATGGTCTCGAGCCACCAGATCTCGTCAACGTCGCTAAAGGCGATGCCGTTGTTCTCGTAGGTGCCGTAGCGCTCGAGCAGGTCGCCCAGGATACGCACGCCGTCGCGGGCGGACTTGGCATACGGCAGCACCAGGGTCACCATGTCTTCCTCGCCCAGACCGCCGGGCTGCGCCGGCACATAGCCGTCCTCGCCCTCGTTGCCCTTGGCGGGCACATAGTCTACGAGCGGATCGGCGCCGCGGACACGCTCGTTGGTGGTGAGCGTCTCGGTTGCGGACATGCCCACATTGAGCTCGTTGAAACCGGCCTCGGCCCAGATGCCGTGGCCCGGGACAACATCGGGGACGCTCGTGTAGCGCATGGGGTTATCGGGCAGCTCAACGGTCAGGTGACTCAGGACGCTCGTGTAGACGCGCGGCTGCTCGTCGGGATGCACCACGCGCATGCGCTTGGGCTCAAACACCCCGTTGGACGAGTCCTCGTTGCGAGCAACCAACGTCGAACAGATTCTTACACATATGGGTTCATCAGTTACAAGATGTGGTGAACTTGGAGC
>CABUDB010000080.1 GCA_902490245.1 uncultured Collinsella sp. | reverse complement strand
GCGCCAGCTCTGCCATGTACCTGCAGAATGTCGTTGCCAAGCTGGGATCTGAACAGCCTTCCATGTATGCCTTGGCGCTGGCCGAGCACGTGCTCGACGGCCGCGGCGCCGTTCGCATTCACGGTGGCGGCTTTGGTGGCACCATCCAGGCCTTCGTGCCGCTCGATCTGGTCGACACCTTCATTGCCAAGATGAACGGCTGGCTGGGCGAGGGCTCTGCCCGTCACTACGCCATCTCTGACAAGGGGGCTTACGCGGCATGGCTGTAATGACTGACGTGCGAGAGGCCGCGCAGAACCTGATCGAGTACGCCATCCACCGATCGATGATCGGCCAGGACGACCGGATCTGGGCATACAACACCATTTTGGAGTGCATCGGCGCCACGGGCCCCGCACTCGACATGGCTTGGGCACTCAAGACCGAGAAGATTTCGCTCTTGCACCCCGATACACTCCCCGACTTTGACCTGGAGGGCACGCTTGCCGCGCTTTCCGAGGCCGCCGTTACCAACGGTGCCGCCGAGGACACGGCGTCAGGCCGCGACCGCATCGCCATGCGCATCATGGGTGCGCTCATGCCGAGGCCTTCGGTTGTAAACGAAGAGTTCAACGGACGTATGGGCGTCAACGAGCCCCGCGCCGCGACCGACTGGTTCTACGGCCTGTGCTGCGACGCCGGCTACGTGCGCCGCGCCGCCATCGCGCGCAACATCAAATGGGGCACCCCCACCAACTGGGGCGATCTTGAGATCACCATCAACCTGTCCAAGCCCGAGAAGGACCCGCGCGATATCGCCGCGGCTGGTGCCGCCAAGAACACGGGCGAGAAGTATCCCGCCTGCCAGCTCTGCATCGAAAACGAGGGCTATCCCGGACGCTCCGCCGCAGCCGACGGCGGCGCTCACCCCGCTCGCCAAAACCTGCGCATTATCCCCATCCAGCTCAACGGCGAGCGCTGGGGCTTCCAGTACAGCCCGTACGCCTACTTTAACGAGCACTGCATTGCCATGAGCTCCGAGCATCGTCCGATGCACGTCGACCGCAAGGGCCTGACTTGCCTGCTCGACTTTGTGGACCTGTTCCCGCATTACTTCATCGGCTCCAACGCCGACCTGCCTATCGTGGGCGGCTCGATTCTGTCGCACGACCACTTCCAGGGCGGCGCGCACGAGTTCCCCATGATGCATGCCACCGAGGTCTCGCAGTTTAGCATGCCAGGTTTTGACCAGGTCACCGGCACTGTGCTGCAGTGGCCGCTCTCGGTGCTGCGCCTGCGCTCGCATGACCGCGCTCAGCTGCTCGACGCTGCCGAGAAGATTATCCTCGCCTGGCGCGAGTGGACCGACGAGTCTGTGGGCGTTATCGCGCACACGGCCGACGGCGTAGCGCACAACACCGTGACGCCCGTCATCCGCCGCGTCGACTCCCGCGGCAACGCCGGCGGCGAGATTTACGAGGCCTACCTGGCGCTTCGCTGCAATATCACGACCGACGAGCATCCGCTGGGCGTTTTCCACCCGCATGCCGAGTATCACCACATTAAGAAGGAGAACATCGGCCTGATCGAGGTTATGGGCCTGGCTATTCTTCCGCCGCGCCTGGTTCCCGAGCTCGGCGCTGTCCGCGAGCACCTGCTGGCAGCCAAAGCCGATACCAGCTACGACCTTGCCAGTGCGCTCGAGGGCGACGACCTTTGCCGCAGCCATGCCGCGTGGGCCGAGGACGTCTATGCCCGCCGCGCCGACGAGCTTACGGCGGATAGCGCCATCGGCATCCTGCACGAGGAGGTCGGCGTAGTGTTTGGCCACGTGCTCGACAACGCCGGCGTCTTTAAGTGGGACGAAGCCGGCCGCGCCGCCCAGCAGCGCTTTATCGACTCACTGTAATGATCCCTTGGAGACGGAGGAAAACGGATCATTTCGTCTTCAAGACAACGGCGCCCGCCGGCAACATCGCCGACGGGCGCCGTTTTTGAGTGTAGCCATTGGGGACGTTCTTAAACGACCAGTCATTAAAGAGCGTCCCCAATGGCTACGTCGATGTTTTGGCAACGACAGCGAAAACCCGCCAGAGCGAGCAAGGTGCCTTGAAACAAGGCGGCATTGACCTTCTGGTCATGCCGCCGCAGTTGAAAGGCAGATTGCCGCTCTGGCGGGTTTGCAGCGTCGGCTGGTTACGCGGTTTGGTAAAACCGCGTAACTCTACAGTTCAGTCACGACAACGCTGTTGTAGATCTCGTCCCAGCGGTCCATGACCAGGTGGCCGGTCTTGGGATCCATGGCGTTGAGCTTGCCGCAGGTATTGGCGGTCTTGAGCACCGTGACGTCGTCGGCACCAGCCGCAATGGCATGCGCAAAGCCGGCGATGGTCGAGTCACCGGAACCCGTTGCGTTCACAGCCGCAATCGCGGGCGTCTTGGCGCGGAACGCGCGGCCCTCATGGAAGCCCACCGAACCGGCGGCGCCCATCGAAACGACAACCCAGGGAATACCGGCAAAGCGGTCATCGGCGGCAAGCGCCTCGCGCAGGGCATCGACATCATCGGTCGTAAAGGACGTACCCAGCAGGCCGTTAATCTCGGTCAGGTTGGGCTTTACGAGCTCAGGCTTAGCGTCAGACTCCAGCGCGGCCTCAAGCGATGCACCCGAGGTGTCGAGCAGCACCTTGGCGCCCGCCTCCTCGGCGATCTTGACGAGCTCGGCATAGTAGCCGGCATCGACGCCACGCGGCAGCGAGCCCGAAAGCGTCACAACGTCCGCCTTCGCTGCAAGCTCGGCAAACTTGGCCGTAAAGGCCTCGAGCTCGGCCGGGGCGATCTGCGGACCGCTCTCCAGCAGCTCGGTCTGATAACCCTCGTGCAGGATATTCAGGCAAATACGCGTCTCACCGGCGATGGGCACAAAGTCGTTCTTGACGCCGTCGGCATCCATAAGCTCGGCCATATAGGCACCCATGTGGCCGCCGAGCAGACCAGTCGCGAGCACATCGTCGCCCAACTGCAGCAACACACGGCTCACGTTGAGGCCCTTGCCGCCAGCGGTCTTTTCGGGCGTCACACGGTTAACATCGTCGATGATCAGCTTGTCGAGCTGATAGCGCGTATCAATCGACGGGTTCATGGTAACGGTCAGAATCATGTTGAACTCCTGTTCCGGGACGGCATAACCCGCCCCAAACATACGATAACTCGTTAAAGGATCTCGATCTCAAAGCCGCGAGTGACGGTCTCCCCCGGCTTGGCCACCAGGCAGCCACGCTTGTGCTCCAGAATATCGTCCTCGTCGGAGCAGGTGGACAGACCACCCCACGGTTCAACAGCCACAAAGTCGCCCTCGGGCTTGCTCCACACAATCAGGTACGGCATATCGGGGAACGTCAGGCGCACGCCCTTGTCCTCGGTTTTCTTGGTCAACGTAACCACGCGGCTCTCGAGCACGTCAAAGATGGTCTCTGCGAAGTCAAAGAGTTCGTGGGTCAGCGGCAGGTCATGGCCAACCATCGGGTTCTTGCTGCGATGCTCAACATCAATCAGGCCCGTCGAGGGAACGGCAGTACAGAGCTCGGCGGCCTCGCGCTGCTCAAAACGGAGCTCGTAGTCGTCGTAGGACTCGCCCTCGTCAAGCGGGCACTTAAAGCCAGGGTGACCGCCCACAAAGAACGGCATGTCCTCGGTGCCCTCATTGGTCACCTCGTACGACACGGCCACCTTCTCCGCATCGATCGTGTAACGAGCAACGATCTTAAACGGATACGGGTACTGCTCGAGCAACTCGGCATGGTCGGCAGAGCTTAAGCTCAGCACAACCATGTTGTCGCTCTGCTCCTCGAGCTTCCACTCCTGCTTGCGAGCAAAGCCGTGGCGGGCGAGCTTGACCTCGCGGCCGCCCATGGTCATTGCGCGACCGTCACGAAGGCCGCCGCAGATCGGGAAACAAATGGGTGCCTGGCCCGACCACACCGCCGGGTCGCCCTGCCACAGGTACTCACGGCCGTTGGCCGTAATAGAAGTGAACGACCCGCCCGCCGTGCTCAGTGCCACGCGGATAGAACCGTTATCAAGAACAAACTCCATAGGAGCCTTCCCTTTCTTACGACAGCCCGCCAAGTCAATAGGGCTGATAGAAAACCGGCCCGCGCCCCCTCACAGAAACGCGAGCCGTCAATTGAAAAGCTGCAGAATACCGGGTCCCGCCAAAACGAAGCCCACAAGCTCAGCAAGCAAACGTGTTATCGGAGCAGCTTACTGAACCAGAAAGCTTCGCAACAACAGCGGTAACCCCACAGGTACCCCCAACGTCAGCGAGAAGTCAGCTGGCGAGGCAAGGTGCCGTGAAGCGAGGCGGCATTGACCTTCTGGTCATGCCGCCGAAGCTGAACGGCAGATTGCCCGCCAGATGGCTTCGCAGCGTCGGCCGGTCCGGCGTTCGGTAGAACGCCGGAACCCCTTAGTCGTGGTACTCGCCGCGGTCCCACTTCTCGAGGAACTCGTCAAAGAAGTGCGGGTCGGCCTGAGCCTCGGCGTCGGCCTTATTGCAGGCGTCGATCTTGGCGATCAGAGCATCGTGCTCGGGAGTCTTCTCGTAGGGCTCCTCCAGGAAGGCAAGCATGATATCGGCCATCAGGAACTCGCCGGTGATCTTGCCGCCAAAGCCCACGATGTTGGCGTTGAGCTCGCGACGGGCATACAGGGCAGAGGTCATGTCGCGGACCAGGGCGCAACGGGCGCCGGGAACCTTGTTGACGGCGTTGGTGATGCCAATGCCGGTACCGCACAGGGCCACGCCAAAGTCGGCCTTGCCGCTGGCAACAGCCTCGCCCACGGCCTTGCCGTAGATGGGATAGTGCGTACGGGTGTGGCTGTAGGTGCCGCAGTCGAGCACCTTGTAGCCAGCCTGCTCCAGGCGGTCGGCCAGATAGATCTTCTCGTCCGTAACGATATGGTCGCAACCGATTGCGATGGTCTTCTTCATCAGAACGTCCTTTCGTCTGAATTCACAAGTTGAGGTAGAAGTTCGAGTTCTCGGTGGCTCTCGTTAGGCCATCTTGTTGAGCATGTCGACACGGATCTGGTGACGGCCGCCGGCGTACTGGGCGCGCAGGAACTCGCGGGCGATCTTCTTGGCGACCTCGGTGCCCACAACGCCCGGGCCCATGGTGACCATGCGCGAGCCGTTGTGCTCGCGGGTCATGTAAGCGGAACGCTCGTCGGAAATGTTGGCGACGACCATGCCCTTAATCTTGACGGCGGCCATATAGGAGCCGACGCCGTACTTATCGAATGCAAAGCCCTGGGAATCCTTGTGCTCCAGCAGGTCCTTGGCAACGGCGGTCGCGGAATCGACAAAGTCCGCGGCAGGGGTCTCGGAATAGTCGACGACCTCGTGACCGTCGGCGATGAGCATCTCCTTGATGGACTCCTTCATCGACATACCGTCGGCATCGGAAGCGATTACAACCCTCATGACATCCTCCTTGAGAGATACGCAGGTGCGTAGTTTCTGTTTGGAAGTGTTGAATCGCGTTCAGGTCCGGGCATCTGAATGTGCGGTTCTTCACTGTTCATGTTTATTTGAACACATTCGAACAGTAACTGCAACAACTATTTGTTTATCTTTGTTCTTTTTTGAACAAATACCGTTCACAGATGATTGCTGACCGTTTGGACTGGGCACGGATGTAGCGACCATGTGTTCAACAAACAAAAGGGCGGCCGAGAACGTGTCTCGTCCGCCCTTCTCACGGTTGATCTTCCAAAGATCGCTTTGCCGCCTACTCAGACTGCCCACTCTTCTTGGCATGTTTGGACGGAGCGCTCAAGAAACGGCCCGTCAGATAGTTCGCGGGACCGGAGACATCAATCCCCAGCAGCACGTGTCCTAGCCATAGGAACGCCACGAGCACCAGTAGAGGAATCACGCACGAGGTCACGATCATCACGATGACGCCTTCGATGAGGTCGGTCACCTGCTGCACGATCTTGTCGGTCATCTGCTTGGCACCGCTGGTCACCGACGTGACCAGGCTCGAGGCCCCGTCAGTCAACTGCTCGAGCACGTTTTTGGACTCCGTGGTCTCGGACTTTTTCTTGCTCGATTTTGTGCTGGTCTCGGTCGACTTCTCCGCGGTATCGGTCTTTTCCGCAGCGTCCGCTGCCTTTTGCTCGGCCTGTTCAATGCTGACGCGATATGTCTCGTCGACCTTTTGCGATACCCATACGCTCGCGGGCACAAGCGCCATGCCGATCACGGCAACCACCAGCACGCGCGTCGCCACACGGCGCAGGACAGCGCTCGTGCTCCAGCGCCCATGAACGCCAAGCGACACCGCAAAGAGCACCAACGCAAACGGGATTAAGATGCCCAAGCCAACCGACCACAAAATCGTGAGCAAATATTTCTCGAGGTAGAGCACGGCGAGGACGATGCGGTCTGTGATATGGACGAGGACGAGGTCGTGAGCGCCAGTACGTTACCTTTCTTTTGGTCGATAACCTCGATGGTGGAGTCCCAAGTTTTGGTATCGGCGAAATGCGGACGAGCTACAAAGCCCGACAGCAACGCCAGCACCACGAGCGCAACAATAAAGCCAATCTGCAGCTTTTTGTTTGCGCACACGACATCGGACAGGCTGGGCTGCAGCTCGGTTACCGTCGTGTGCTCGGTTATCTGGACAGGACGCCCATGAGCCATCTCGTGCGCGCCTCTTTTTTGTATTGACCCGTTATCCGGCATTTGGATACCTCCTCAGTCCGGCGTTTAATGCGAAAGGAAGTATACCCACCGAGCAAAAATCGAACGGGAGGACCAACGGAGCGCAACAAGACTGTCCCCAATGACTATTTCGGGATGAGTTGCGGTGGAATAGGGATTGTTTTGCGCCCGCCGGCCCCTATTCAGTCCCTATTTCACCGCAACCAAGACAGATGGGATACAGAAAAAGCCCTGCCGCAGGTGAACTGCGTCCCAAATCTTGGACGCCCTAAATAGCGACTAGGCCGCGAGGGCCT
>CABUDB010000079.1 GCA_902490245.1 uncultured Collinsella sp. | reverse complement strand
ATGTGGGGTCGGCGAGCGGGCATACGGGATCGGAGTTTCCCGCCTATGCCGCCAGCAAGGGCGGCGTTATCGCCTACACCAAGAACCTTGCAAACCGTCTGGCGCCGCAGGCTATCGCCAACAGTGTGGACCCGGGCGGCGTTATCACGCCGCTCAACCGTTGCGTGATGGAAGACGAACACCTGTGGAACCAGATTATGGAGCTCACGCCGCTTAAACGCTGGGCCACCGCCCAAGAGATCGCCGAGTGGATCTACTTTGTGGGCGTGACCAACCGGTTTATGACCGGGCAGAGCCTGCTGATCGATGGCGGCGAGGCCGGCCGCACACAATTTATTTGGCCCGAATAGGAAACGCGCCCGATGGGAAGCCGTCGGGCGCGTTTTTTGATGTATCGATTTTTAGCCGAGGCAAGTCCAGTTGACGGGGGTCGAGCCGTGCTGTTCGAGTAGCCGATTGGCAGCGGAGAAGGGGCACGACCCCATAAAAGCGGGGAGTTCTGCCGTGGCACGGTTTGCCGAAAGCGGCGAGGGGTGCGTAGAGGCCAGACAGAACTTGCCGGTTGCCTTTCCCGCGCCGGTCGCGGCGAGCTTGCCTTCGACCATCTGCTGGGCAAAGCGACCCCATGCCAAAAAGACGACCGGCTGGGGCAGCTGACAGCAGCGTTCGATGACGTAATCGGTCAGGGTGCTCCAGCCCAGCTTGGCGTGCGAGTTGGCGGCATGCTCGCGCACGGTGAGCGTCGTGTTGAGGAGCAGGACGCCCTGTTGTGCCCATGGGGTTAGGTCTCCCGTGGCGGGAATGGGACAACCCAGATCGGCGTTGAGTTCCTTATAGATGTTGCGCAGGCTCGGCGGCAACTTGGTTTGCGACGCGGGGACCGAGAACGATAACCCCATGGCCTGGTTGGGTCCGTGATAGGGATCTTGACCCAAAATGACAACCTTGACCTGGTTGGCCGGCGTATAGGCGAGGGCATTGAGGATGTCGTCTTGTGCCGGGTAGATAGTCTGCTCGGCACGTAAAAGGGCGATGCGCTCGAGCAGCTGGTTCGTTGTGTCACGTACCGGCTGCGGCGCATCGCCCAACCAAGTTGCTATGTTGCGGTCGCGAGTTGCGGTGTCCATGGGGCTCCTTTACGGCAGATGCTCTGTTGGCATCTATTGTAAAGGCGCACCGGTTGCCTTTATGCCGCGGCTGCATGAAGAGTGGGGTCTACGAGACGCGCTCGGGCGCTCCTGCCATGTGAGCGTGTCCTTGCGAGCGAAGGCGCGGGAGCTCGACGGTTGCCACCATCACACCGGTGAGGATGAGGGCGGCGCCAAAGAAGGCGATGGGGCTCAGGACCTCGCCGACCAGGAAGAACGAGAAGACGGCGGAGCAGACCGGCTCCAGCGAGAAGGCAAAGCCGGTGGTCTCGGCGGGCACGTGGGGCTGCACGAGCGTCTGGGTGATAAAGCCGTAGGCAGAGCAGATGAGTGCGAGCGCGACGACCACGACGATTTCGTTGGGCGTGCTGGGAAGCGTGAAGCCGCCAAAGGTGCACGCGGCGATGCCCGAGAACAGGCCGCCAAAGCCCAGCTGCCAAACACCCAAGGCCAGTGGGTCGACTTCTTCGACAAAGCGCTTGGCTACGATAATGTGGCTGGCATAGATAAAGGCTGAGAGCAACATGATGATCGCGCCGGGATTCAGGCTGGTAAAGTCGGCACCCGAGAGCAGCAGCATACCGCAGGTGACGATGGCGGTGCCGATGAGTACCTTGCGCTCGGGGGCGCGACGCAGCAGGGCGGCGTTGGCAAACGGCACGATCACGACCGTCAGGCTCTGCAAAAAGCCAGCGGTGGAGGCGGAGGTGAGGCTGGAGCCCAGGCACATGCAGGTGAGCTCGGTTGCCATGATGGCGCCGATGATGGCGGCGCGAACCATCAGGTCACGGTTGATGCGCAGCGCGTGCTTGTGAAAGAGCACAAGGCAAGCTGCAAAGGCGATGATGCAGCGCAGCGCAACGATGCTCGTGGCGTTCATGCTGTCCATGCCGATCTTCATGAGGGGGTACGAAAAGCCCCATGCGACGGGAACGGAAAATGAGAGCGCGATTGCTTTTTTGCGATCCATGGGACTCCTTTTGTTACAGAACGGTTTCGCAAAAAGGATTCTGCTCCCAGATATGGATGTAGTAAAGCGAATGTATCTTCAGTATGATTAAGAAATACTAATGCTAGTAGAAAAAGCCCTGGCAAAACGTTTTACGGCTACATCGATGTGGAGGCACGATGGCATCGCGGTATCAGATTGTTTGTATGGTGGTCGATTGCGGCAGTCTTAAGGGCGCGGCCGACGAACTGGGCTATACGCAAAGTGCGGTGAGCCAGGCCGTCAAAGCGCTCGAGCGCGAGCTGGGTACCACGCTTATCGAGCGCGGTAAGCAGGGCGTTTCGCTTACGCGCGACGGTAAACAATATCTGCCGTTCCTGCGCCAGATTGTGACCGCTGAGGCCGAGCTCGAGGGCAAGCGCCAGGAGCTGCTGGGGTTCTCCTCGACTGATATTCGCATTGCGACATTTACCAACGTGAGTCGTACCGTGTTGCCACGCGTGATCCGCGACTTTGGTGCGCTGCACCCGGGCGTACGCTTTACCCTCAAGCAGGGCGATTACACGCGCAACGCTCAATGGGTACACGATGGCGTGGTTGATTTTTGTTTTACGGCGCGCGGATTTACCGCTGGGCTCGAGAAGCGCGTGGTCTATCACGACGAGTTGGTAGCATTGTTGCCGGCCGCGCATCCGCTGACGGCAAAGGAAAAGGTGACACTCGCCGACCTGGCGTCCGAACCGTTTGTGTTACTGGATGAGGGCGAGCAGAGCCTGGTGCTCGATGCATTCGCGGCGCACGGGCTGTCGCCGCACGTGACGAGTGAGGTCACCGACGACTACACCATCATGGCGATGGTGGAGGAGGGCCTAGGCGTAAGTATGCTGTATCGCCGTACCGTCGAGGGCATGCGGGCCGATATCCGCGTACGTCCCATCGTGCATGCTCCCTCGCGCGACGTGGTGGCAGCTTGGCGCAGCTGGGACACCATGCCTATCGCCACGAGGCGTTTTATCGACTATATGAGCTCGCATATTGTCAATTAATGACTGGCGTGACGTTGAGTGCGGTGTTTAGCGGGCTGTCGCTTTGGCTTGGGCGGTGTGATAGGTGCGTGCCGGGTGGCAGAGCAATACCGCCACGACCATAAAGAATGCCGTGGTGCCCAGGCTGATGGGGTAGACCATCATGATGTTCGCAAAGGTACGGAAGTGCGGGAACACGCAGAATACCCAATAGAAGCGAATGCCGCAGACGCAGATCATGGTGATGAGGGCGGGCATGAGCGAGATGCCAAAGCCGCGCAGGTAGCCGGACATGTTTTCGTAAAACATGCTAAAGGCGTATGCCGGGAAGATCGAACACACGCGGATGTAGCCGATCGAGACGATGTTGGGGTCGCTGTTAAAGAGCGATAGGATCTCGCGCCCCAGACCGACGATAACGATAATCGTGGTGAGTGCAACGATACCGCCTTCGATCAGGCAGACCTTGAGCGTCTTGGTGCAGCGGTCGATCTGGCGAGCGCCGTGGTTTTGTCCCACAAAGGTGGTGCAAGCCTGGCTAAAGCTGTTGAGCAGGTTGTAGCACACGTACTCCAAGCTCATGGCGGCGCTTGATGCCGCCATGACCTCGGTGCCCAAGCTGTTGATGGCGGACTGGATGATGATGTTGGCGACGGCAAAGACAGCGCTTTGGATGCCGGCGGGCAGGCCGATCTTGACGATGCGCTTGAGGGCGACGGGGTCTAAGCCTAAGTCGCGTGGGGTGACGCGGACGACGGAGTCGGTCTTGAGCAGGTGGACAAAGAGTGTGGCGGCGCTGACGGTGTAGGCGATGGCGGTGGCGATGGCGACGCCCGTGACGCCCCAGTGGAGCACGGGGACAAAGATGAGGTCCAGGCCAATGTTGAGGACGGTGGACACGGCGAGCGCCTGCAGCGGCATGCGGGTGATGCCGACGGAGCGGAAGATCGCGGCCTCAAAGTTGTAGAGCAAGATCGAGGGCATGCTGAGCAAAAAGACGCGCAGGTAGAGCGAGGCGAGCGGCATGGTCTCGGCAGGCACGTTGAGCGCAGCGAGCATGGGCTCGGCAAAGATCTCGCCCAGTGCGATGACGACAAAGCCCACGAGCGCCATTAAAATCGAGGTATGGACGGCGCGTTTGACCATGTTCTGATCGTTGCGGCCGATAGCGTTGGCGATGACCACGTTGGAGCCAAGCGACATGCCAATAAAAAGGTTGAGCATAAGACTGGTAAGCGGAACATTGGAGCCGACCGCCGCCATGGCGAGGGTTCCCTGGTCGCCCGAGAAGTTACCGATGATGACCGTGGCGATGAGGTTCGACAGCTGCTCCAAGATGCTCGTGGCGGCCACGGGGAAGGCGAACAGGGGAATATTGCGCCATAGCGAGCCGGTGGTCATGTCAATGTGCTTAGATGCGGTGCCTGCCATACGCTCTCAATCTCTAATATGCTCTTTCGTGCTTATTTGCGCAGACGATGATACTCCTAATGCAGCCAGCCGGCACTTAGGGACGTTCCTTTTCTGTCGGCAGCTGGGGACACTCCTTGTCTCTTCTATGACTAGGTGGGGAAGGCGTGCGACAATGGTGGGCGTTGTGTTGTTCGCGCTAAGGAGTTGCCATGTTGTTGTGTCCCGTTTGCCATGAGCCGTTGGTGGACGACGAGCGCGGTGCTGCATGTGCGGGTGGACACCGGTTTGACCGTGCGCGCGAGGGCTATCTGTATCTGCTGCGCTCGTCCAAGAGCGGCGACTCCATGGGCGATCCCAAGTCGCAGGCGCGCAGCCGTCGTGACTTTCTGAACCGTGGATACTATGCGCTGTTGCGCGATGCGATGGTCGAGCTGGTGCGCGAGCGGGTGTCTGAACGTGCCGCGTCTACGAACGGCCCCATGACCTTGCTCGATATTTGCTGCGGCGAGGGCTACTACACCAGCGCCATGGGTGCGGTGCCGGGCGTGGACGCTTACGGGTTCGACTTGGGCAAAGAGATGGTGCGCCTGGCCGCCAAGCGCGGCGATGCGACCTATTTTGTGGCCAACATGAAGGATATCCCCGTGGCTGATGGCGCCTTTGATATGGTGACCGAGCTCTTTGCTCCCTTTAACGAGCGTGAGTTTTCTCGCGTGCTGGCGCCCGGGGGCTCGCTCTACACCGTGGTGCCGGGTGCCCGTCATCTGTTTGGGCTCAAGGAGGTGCTCTACGACACGCCATATCTCAACGACGAGAAGCTGCCGAAGACTACCGAGCTCGAGTTGGTCGGAACGCAGCGGGTGTCTGCGAACATTACGCTCCAGACCCAGGCCGACATCGAGGCGGTGTTCCAGATGACGCCGTACTACTACCGCACGCGCCCCGCCGACAAAGAGCGCCTGGCAAACCTGGACACCCTTCAAACCGACATCGACTTCATCATCGCCGAGTACCGCCACTAACCTACCAAAAAGGGACAGGTTTATTTTGGCAGGTTTTATCTGGGCAAATGTAAAGGGCCGACCGCGTTGCTGCGCGATCGGTCCTTGTTGGTTGCTTGGATGTAGGGGGCAGTGGAAGGAGGGAGTCTACAGGCGGTCCTTGTTCTCGGCCTTAATGTCGTGTGCCTGCTGAATAAAGAACAGGTCGTACACCACGATGACAAAGGCGCCAAAGTTGATGGCGTCGCCGCCAAACGCGGGAAGCGTGAGCACGGCCTGCGCAATCGTGGCGATTGCGGCGACGATGCCGAGCCTAAACGCACCATCCACCTGCGAAGGCTTGTTGGCGCCCTTGATGCCCGCAACGCCCGCGGCAAGATCGATGAGGCCCTTGGCGATAATCACGGCCGCGGCGAGCATGGCGTTCGATCCGTAGGTGGACTCGAACTTGCCGGTCGCGATGCCGGCGATTCCAATGACGAGACTGGCGATGCCCAGAACAAAATAAATCAGGGCAAGGATTTTGAGAGTCTTGCGAGTGAAGCTCATGGCTGGTCCTTTCGATACGAGTACGCCAACCTGGCGCACCCTATGTGCTGCACATATGGTGAAGCACATTGTAGTTCAACGCGGCGATGCATGCGCCTGAAAGCGTCTCTTGCCTGCACGGTTCAACCTTTCAAAAAGGAAAGCTGGACGTAAGTCAAATCGATGGCAGCGCATGCGCGGCGCTGCGATGATGAGGCCATGGTAAGAGCTGGACCGAAGGAGGAGCCATGATGTACGGAGTCAAGCAAGTGGATGAGCCGCGGTCGCTGGGAAGGCGCATGAGTGATTCTGTGATCGCTGCCGTGTGCACGGTATTGATGGCTGTGCTTTGCATTGGGATGCTGTGGACCATGTCGCATGTGGGACAATAACGGACGGTTGGGTGCCGACATGAATGGCGCCCATGTATTCGTTTTGTTTGCTAAGGAGTGTCCATGGGCGTCGTCGATCCCTTTTCTGTTGCTCGGGCCGCAGGGCTAGAGCTCGTGCGGACGTTCGAGGGCCTCACGCTCACCGATGGCACGATGGAGCTGCGTGCCGATTTTGCCCGCATGCGCCCACGGCTCAAGCAGGGTCGTCTGCAGCAAGAGCTGTTGGTAAAGGCTGCGCGCACAAAAGGCATCGAACAACCATGGGCGATTGATGCCACAGCAGGCTTTGGCGAGGACTCGCTGCTGCTGGCGGCCGCGGGCTTTACCGTCGATCTGTATGAACAGGATTGCGTGATCGCGGCGCTTCTCAAGGATGCCTTGGATCGCGCGACAGATGATCCGGCGCTTGCGACAGCCGTGGCACGAATGCGCTTACATGCCGGCGAGGACAGCATTGCCGGCCTTCGCCATACGGCCGAGCTGATCGAGCAGGGTGAGCTCGCCGCTCCCGACGTGGTGTATCTGGACCCTATGTTTCCCGAGCGCGCCAAGAGTGCGGCGGTTA
>CABUDB010000078.1 GCA_902490245.1 uncultured Collinsella sp. | reverse complement strand
TCCACGGCCTTGCCGGTCACATAGGTTGTGCTGGACGCATAGGAACCGGAATCATGTTTTAGTGCTTGCCGTTGGCGGAGGCGGCGCCGTTGACATGGTCGCGGGCGTAGATTACGCCGTGGACGATGGCCAGACCGGCGGCATCTGCGGCGCGGGCGCAGGTGTCCTGGAAATCCTCGGCCTCGCGGGCGCGCAGCTGCTTGAGCACGTAGTCGGCCACGGCCATCTTGTCGGGAGGGTTGCCGATGCCGGTGCGGATACGGCTAAAGTCGCGGCTGCCCATCTTGTCGATGATGGAGCGCAGGCCGTTGTGACCGGCATGGCCTCCGCCCACCTTAACACGCACGTCGCCGGCGGGAATATCGAGCTCGTCGTGGATGACGAGCAGCTCCTCGGCTTTGATCTTGTACTCGCGGCAGAGCTTGGAGATGGGGCCGCCCGAGGTGTTCATGTACGACTGCGGCTTGACCAGCACAATCTGGCGCTTGCCGCCCTCTTCCTCGGCATCGTTGATATTGATGAGCGCGACCTCGGCGCCGGCCTGGTTTTTCCAGTACGTGACGCCGGCCTGACGGGCCAGCTCGTCGATTGCCTTAAAGCCGGCGTTGTGGCGGGTCTCGGCATATTCCTCGCCCGGGTTGCCAAGCCCGGCAACCATGCGAATCTTAAGCGGCTGTGCAGCTGCCATGTTCATCCTTTCGTTGATTTGTCGCCTGCTATGGTGAGCGACCCTGTTGCCGCTGTCAAATGGAGGGCAATTGAGGTTGTTTGGGGGCGTTTGGACGGCCGTCAAAATCCGAGGTGGACAGTTGGTTCAGATACGTATAAGTTCTGAGGACTCGAATTGCTCAATTCAATGCCGATACGTTGTTTTGGAGCTTTAGTTAGTTCATATGACGCTGTTTTGAAGTCTACCCTGCCTTCAAATAGGGCGAATGGTATAGAGATAACTGCAAAACAGTCTAATTCAATGTGTCCATTTATACGTATTTGAACTAACTGTCCAGCCCTGCTCGACGGCGCACGGGTGATTTGCCGTTTAGACCGGCGCAAGGCCGATTCCGGCCCGCAGAGCGTTGAGCCAAGCGGCCTGACGCTTGCGATAGCCCTTGATGCGGTATCGGAATCGGACTCCCGCGAGTCGATGCATCGTTTGGGCGAAGGCTTCGAGTGCAACAAGGTCTTTCATTTGGTCGCGATTGATAACCAGGACGTGGATGCCCATTGCCTTGAGGCCATTATTTCGATTGCCATCGTGGATGCGAGCGTTTTGAAGCTCATGCCCAATTCCGTTGTATTCGTTGTCGACTCCGGCTGCCGGGCAATACAGGTCGCAGATGGCGTAAGGGATGCCGGAGGACATGTTGACCGCAAGAGTGTCGAAGTCGATTCGATAGTTGAGTAGCAGGCCTCCCATGGGCAGGCTGCAACATCCGAATCCGCCAAAGCGCATGGGCGCTCCGAGAACGGCAAACATTAGGGATTCGGCTGGGGATGCGGATCCAGCTCGGGCGAGTTTGACTGCCGTGCGAAACGAGGCGTATGAGCTACTTTTGGCGAACCGTGCGACTGCCTCAAGCTCTTCGATAGTTGTGGCGGGCTCGCATTTGTAGTGCGCCTGTTCGTAGCGGGTTTCGTTCTGCTGTTCGGCCGCCGACTGGTCGCCCCGGCAATCGAGGTCGTCCATCGCTTCGTAGCCATCGCCCTTGGGCCAGATGTCGTCATAGGCAATGGGGTATGTTGCCCCAGGAGGAAGGGAGTAGGTTCCGAGCAGTTCCATGAGAAGCATCAAGGTTTTGGCGACTGATTCATTTTTGGAACAAAGCACGGCTGTCATGGCAGGAGACGTTGCGTAGATGTCGGCCTCGACGTGCATAATTGCACCTTCAGGAAGCGGAGCGGAGAGAATATGCTGAAGAAGTCGCTTGTCGGGGCGTCTGTTGTCTTCGCTTGAAACGAGAAGATCAAGCAGTTCGGAATCATCTTCATTCCAGGCGTCGAGTATCGAAAGTGCGCCAAAGTCTATCGCGTCATTGTTGGGAATGCAGCTAGCCAAGGCATGTGCTTGCTGTTCGCTATCAGCGGAGTCCCAGGGTAGGGCAGAGTACGCCCGTCGTGCGCGACGAATTGCGCGGAGGGCGGAGAGATGTGAAATCACGGTTGTCATAGCTATAACGTACTAAGTTGGCGGCAGAATGCGACCGCCATACCGTTCTTTTCGCTCAGCGGGGCGCTGCGCGCCATGAACGGCTGGGTGTTATGAAATCGATGGAATCGGTTGAGGGGATTGCAGGAAATTGAGCTCTGCCGCGAAGGTTGACGATAGCTACTGGACAGCTAGTTCAGATACGTATAAGACGGTGGGCGTTCAAGGCGTTTCTAAGGGCCTTCGAGGGCGATTTGAGGGTAAATATGCGGCGGTTGTACTCGAAAACGATGAGCATTGGGCGGCATGGCATCCGCCGGGGAGCTCAGAAGGCTCCGAACGGCCCTTGGGGCTTTAAAAAAACGTATCTGAACTAATTGTCCAGGGAAGGTTGGCGAGGGATAGAAAAAGGGTCGGAAGCGAGCTTCCGACCCTTTAAAAGCATCAAAGATGATGCGATGCGCGTTGGATTACAGCGCGAAGTCGCCGCCGACGAGCGTGGAGACGGGCTCCTCGTGGTAAACGGCGGAAATGGCCTGGGCGAACTCCTCGGCGACCGAGATGGTCTTGATCTTGCCGCCGACCTCGACGGGAATGGCGTCGGTGACGACGCACTCGACGATCGGGGCGTCGTTCAGGCGCTCGATAGCCGGGCCGGAGAAGATGCCGTGGGTGGCGCAGACGTAGATGTCGCCAGCGCCCATAGCCTTGAGCTCCTTGACGTTGGCGCACAGGGTGCCAGCGGTGTCGATCATGTCGTCGTTGATGATACAGGTCTTGCCCTTGATGTCACCGATGATGCCCATGACCTCGGCGGCGTTGTGGCGCGGACGGCCCTTGTGGGCGATGGCCAGGTCGCAGCCGAGCATGTCGGACAGCTTCTTGGCGGCCTTGGCGCGTCCCACATCGGGGGAGACGACAACCAGGTTATCGGTGTCGAAGTTCATGTCGTTGTAGTACTGGCCAAACAGCGGCAGCGCGGACAGGTGGTTAACCGGGATGTCGAAGAAGCCCTGGATCTGGCCCTGGTGCAGGTCGAGGGTGATGATGCGGTTGACGCCGGCGCGCTCGAGCAGGTTGGCGACGAGGCGGGCGGTGATGGGCTCGCGCGGGCCGGCCTTGCGGTCCTGGCGGGCATAGCCGTAGTGGGTGATGACGGCGGTGATGGAGCGGGCAGACGCGCGCTTGGCAGCGTCGGTGGCGATGAGCAGCTCCATGAGCATGTCGTTGACGTTGCCGCCGGCCACGGACTGAATCAGGAAGACGTCGGCGCCGCGGACGGTCTCGTCGTAGCGGGCGTAAATCTCACCGTTGGCGAACTGCTTTAGCGTAAGGCCCGAAAGCTCGACCCCAAGGTACTCAGCGATCTTCTGAGCGAGGGGACGGTTGGAGGAACCGGAATACACGCGGATGGACTTGCGCATATTCTCCGACTTCTCGGGATCATTAATCGGCATTACCCTTCTCCTTTATACATCGAATGCCATATAGATGCCTTGTTGCATTGTAACCGCGCGACGGGGTTAATCGGGTCTTGATAACGTCTTTACCGTCAACGGACACGAACCGACCACTCATCCGGCCGCGCAGGTCAACATAGAAAAAGGAGCCATCCCCAGGGGAACAGCTCCTTAGATGCTTGGTAAAACGTTATACCTCGTCGTCCTCGTGCAGACGGCGGCGATAATCGGCGGCCCAGCCCTCAATATTTACCTGACGGGCGCGGCCCAGGCCGAGTGCGTCGGCCGGGACCGGCTCGGTGATGACAGAGCCGGCGGCCACAAGCGCGCCGTCGCCGATCTGGGCGGGCGCGACCATCATGGTGTCGGAGCCGATGAAGGCATCGTTGCCGATGACGGTCTTGTGCTTGTGCACGCCGTCGTAGTTGCAGGTGATGGAGCCAGCGCCCACGTTGACGCCGGAGCCCATGGTGGTATCGCCGATGTAGGACAGGTGCGGCACCTTGGAGTCCTCGCCGATCGTGGACTTCTTGATCTCCACGTGCGTGCCGGCCTTGGATCCGTCGAGCATGTGGGTGCCCGGGCGCAGGTAGGCGCGCGGGCCGCAGTCGACGCCGTTCTCGATGACGGCCTCGATGGCGATAGTCTCATCGATGGTGCAGCCGCTGCCGACGGTAGTGTCGGTGAGGCGACTGTTGGGGCCGAGCTGGCACTCCTCGCCCACGGTGACGTGGCCGATCAGGTGCGTCTGCGGCCACACGACGGTGTCGCGGCCGATAACGGCATCGGGGCCGATCCAGGCCTGCGTGGGATCGATGAAGGTAACGCCTTCGGCCATCCAGTGCTCGTTGATGCGGTCGCGCGCAATGGCGGTAAGCTGTGCGAGCTGGATGCGGCTGTTGACGCCCAAGCCGTCGCGGTAATCGTCGCAGTGGAAGATGGAGACTGCCTGGCCGTGGCCTTTGAGGATCTCGAGCATGTCGGGCAGGTAGTACTCGGACTGCGCGTTGTCGTTGCCGATCTCGTCGATGTGGGCGGCGAGCTGCGCGCCGTCGAAGGCGTAGCAGCCGGCGTTGCACTCGAGCAGCGTGGCGGCCTGCTCGGGCGTGCAGTCCTTCTGCTCGATGATGCGCTCGATCTGACCATCGGCACCCAGCTTGATGCGGCCGTAGCCGAAGGGGTCGGGCGGGGTCATGGTCATGACGGTGCAGGCGAGCTCGCCGGTGGCGACGGTCTGTGCGAACTTGGCGACGGTGTCGGCGGTGATGAGCGGCAGGTCGCCGTTGAGTACGACGACGGGGCCTTGCGTGATGCCGCAGGCCTCGAGCGCGACCTTGACGGCATGGCCGGTGCCCAGGCGCTCGGTCTGCTCGACGCACTCGACCTTGGTGGCGCTGTTGGCGTAGGCGCCGTCGATAAGGGCGCGCATCTCGTCGGCGTGGCTGCCGATGACGACCACGACGCGGCTGCAGCCGGCCTTGATGGTGGCGTCGACGATCCACTGGACCATGGGCTTACCTAGGATCTTGTGCGAAACCTTGCAGTGGTTCGACTTCATGCGGGTGCCCTCGCCGGCGGCGAGGATAATTGCGGTTGCGTCCATGTGATCTCCTGTTACGTTATAGAGACGTGTGTTTGGAAACGATACACGGCGCAATATGATACCGCAGGCATATGATGAGCGCGTAACGTTTGGGCCGCGGCGGCTGGGTTTGTGGTTCCGGCGCGGCGGTTACGCTGCTTGCGCGGTGTTTGCGGCACTGCGGCGTTGGTATTTGGGTGAGAGGGCGGGTGCCCGTGGAAAATATGCGAGAGAGGTCGGCCATCGAGCCCGTCGCGGCATTCTCGATGTCGCACCCGGCGGTGCCTGCGCTCTACATGGCGCTAACGCTGGGGCTCACCATGTTCTCGATGCAACCGGTGCTGATCGCGCTGTCGCTCGCGGGCGGGCTGGCATACGGCTTTGCGACCCGCGGGGCTGCTCGCACGCTGAGCGCGCTTCGCTGGCAGCTGCCGGTGATTTTGATTATCTCGCTGGTGAATCCGCTGTTTAGCGCCTCGGGCTCGACGGAGTTGTTCCGCATCGGCATGCGCGCAGTGTATTTGGAGAGCATGGTATACGGCCTGTGTATGGGCGGGCTGTTTGTGGCGAGCGTGCTGTGGTTTGAGGCTGCGGCGTCGATGCTCGAATACGATAAGGTGCTTGCGCTTTTGGGTAACGCCGCGCCGGTGCTCGCGCTCATGATCTCGATGTGCATGCGGCTTATCCCGCAGTTTTTGCGCCGCGGCCGCACGGTGCTGGCGGTGCAGGACGCGATCGATGTGCCGGGGCGTGCACCGGCCGACCCCGTGCGTTCGCGCCTGCGGGCATCGAGCGTGCTGATGGGCTGGGGCATGGAGGATTCGCTGGAGCGCGCCGACGCCATGCGCTCGCGCGGATGGGGTGCCGCGGCGCGTCGTACGACGTATGCGCGGTATCGGCTGGGGCGCGGCGACGTTGCCGCGCTGGTGGGGCTTGCGGTGTTTGGCGCTGCTACGGTTGCGGTGGCGTGGGCCGCGACGACGCAGTATTCGTTTTACCCTCAGCTTTCGGTGCCGGCGCCGTGGCCTGGCTATATTGTGTACGCGGCTTGGATGGCGCTGCCCTGTGTGCTGCACGCGATTGACGAGAAGAGGTTTGGCTGATGGCTCGGTTGGACGGGAGCATGATGGCGGGCGTGGCGTGCGGCTTGGATGCGCCGGCGATTGAAGTGCGGGACCTGCGCTTTGCCTACCCCGGGGCTGAGGCGCCGGTGCTCGACGGGCTCGACTGGTCTGTTCCCCAAGGAGCGTTTGCACTGCTGGTAGGTGGTACTGGGTCGGGTAAGTCAACGCTGCTCTCGCTGCTCAAACCCGAGATTTCGCCGACGGGCGAATGCTCCGGCGAGCTGCGCGTGTTGGGCGAGAACGTTGCCGACATGGATGTTCGGGCGTCCGCTGAGCGCGTGGGCTATGTGTTTCAGGACCCCGAGAACCAGATCGTGTGCGAAACCGTGTGGCACGAGATGGCGTTTGGCCTGGAAAACTTAGGCATGTCTCGCGATGAGATGCGCCGTCGCGTGGCCGAGACCAGCTATTTCTTTGGGTTGGAGGATTGGCTCCACCGCGATACCGATACGCTTTCGGGCGGACGCAAGCAGCTGCTGTCGCTGGCAGCTGTGCTGGCGTTGCGCCCGCGCGTGCTGCTGCTCGACGAGCCCACGTCCCAACTGGATCCCGTTGCCGAGAAGAGTTTTCTGCATGCGCTGTTTCGCGTGAACCGCGAGCTGGGTTGCACGGTGGTCGTGGCAACGCATCAGCCGCGCCCGATGCTCGAATATGCGACGTGTGCGTATCGGATTGAGGGCGGCCGCGTGTGCGAGGTGGCTGATATCGCCTCCTTGGGGTATCGCGAAGAGCTGTTTTCTGGCGAGGCGCCAGGGTGGGG
>CABUDB010000077.1 GCA_902490245.1 uncultured Collinsella sp. | reverse complement strand
GATGAGGTGATTCCCGAGGCCGAGAAGGTGCTGCCGGCAAACCTGTGCCCGCTCATCAAGTCGACCTACGGTTTTGCCTACTCGCAAAAGTGCCCGTTTACGTACTTTAGCGACATGATCATCGGCGAGACCACCTGCGACGGCAAGAAGAAGATGTACGAGCTACTCAACGAGCTCAAGCGCACGCACATTCTGCATCTTCCGCAGGGTCGCGATCGTGCCTACGAGCGTGAAGGCTGGTACGAGGAGTGCCGCCTACTCAAGGAGGAGCTCGAGAACTTCTACGGCATCACGATTACCGACGATGACCTGCGCGCCGCCGTCCGTCGTCGCAACCGTTTGCGTGCGGCCCAGCTCGAGATGTTTGCGCTGCAGGCTAACCAGCCGGCGGCCATGAGCGGCGTCGACCTGATGAGCACCATGTTTGCCGGTACGTTCAGCTTTGATATCGAGGCCTATACGGATCAGCTGGAGCAAAAGGTTGCCAAGCTGCGCGAGGCCTACGACGCGGGCGAGCGCCCGGTTGCGGCGGATGCCAAGCGCATTCTGATCACCGGCTGCCCGGTGGGCGGCGTGATCAACAAGATAGGCCGTACTATCGAGTCCAATGGCGGCGTGGTCGTGTGCATGGACGACTGCTCGGGTGAGCGCACGGCGGCCATGATGATCGACCCCGATGCTCCCGATATCCTGCGCGCCATCGCCGACCGCTACCTGGATATCAACTGCTCGGTCATGACGCCCAACGACGGTCGTATGGAAAACACGCTGGCCATGTGCGAGAAGTATCATGTCGATGGCGTAGTGGAGAGCGTGCTGCAGGCGTGCCACACCTTTAACGTGGAGAGTGCGCGCATGCAGGAGGCCGTCGAGGGTGCGGGTATTCCGTATATGAAGATCGAGACCGACTACAGCAACGGCGACATGGGCCAGATCGAGACCCGCATCGCCGCCTTCATCGAAACCCTCTAGCTTCCTCAGGCACCGGATCTTGCCCCTCAAACCGTCGCTTGCGTACCAAAGTACGCCGCGCTCCTCTTTCGGGGCAACCTCCGGCACCTGAGAAACCTAGAGCTAAGGCGCCTGAACGCGCCGCTGTCTTTGATGTTTGGATTAGGAGAGAGCCATGATAGGGATCGGGGTCGATATCGGGTCTACGGCGGCTAAGGCTGCTGTGGTCGATGGTGAGGGTTCGGTGGCGTGGACGTGCGTGCAGCCAACCGGGTTCTCCTCGGTCGATGCCGCCGATAGGTTGCGCGAGGCGCTCGCGGCGGCGGGCTTTGACGTTGCATCCGATTCTGCGCGTGTGGTGGCCACGGGTTACGGGCGCGTGGCTGTGCCATACGCCCACAAGGTTGTGACCGAGATTACCTGCCACGGCGCCGGTGCCGTGCGTCTGTTTGGCGATCGCGGCACGGTGATTGACGTGGGCGGCCAGGACACCAAGGTCATTCAGCTTAAAAATGGCCGCGTGGCCAAGTTTGCCATGAACGACAAGTGCGCTGCCGGCACGGGGCGCTTTTTGGAGATCATGGCCGACCGCCTAGGTATTTCTCAACAGCAGATGGCCGACCTGGCGCGTTCCGGCGAGCCTACCAAGATTTCCAGCATGTGCACGGTGTTTGCCGAAAGTGAGGTCATTAGCCTGATCGGTCGCGGTGAGCCGCGCGAGAACATCGCACGTGGCGTGATCGACAGCGTGGTCTCGCGCGTGGCGACCATGGCCGGGCAGGCCGCGGGCGCCCCGTACTACCTGACCGGTGGCCTGTGCGAGAACGCCTTCGTGGTGGAGCGGTTGGGCGAGCTGCTGGGGTCGCCGGTGACCACCTCGCCCCAGGCTCGCTTTGCCGGTGCCATCGGCGCGGCGATTCGCGCACAGGCGCTCGATTAATGCATCGGCCGTGGGCCTGCATTCATGCGTATACTGGGAGGAAATGATTGACCGATGAGAGGAGGTATCGATGGCTGACGATCAGATTAAGCTCACGTCTATGACTGCCGCGAGCGGTTGAGCCGCTAAGTTGGCTCCTGGAGCCCTCGCCCAGGTCCTGGGCGACTTACCCAATGTGCATAACGACAACCTGCTCGTGGGGTTCGATACCTCCGACGATGCGAGTGTTTTTCGTGTTGGCGAAAACCTGGGCCTCGTGCAGTCCGTCGACTTCTTCCCGCCGATGGTCGACGACCCGTTCCTGTTTGGTCAGATCGCGGCGGCCAACTCGCTGTCGGACATTTATGCCATGGGTGGACGACCGAGCCATGCCATGAACCTGCTGTGCATTCCCAGTTGCCTGGGCGTCGAGGTCGCAGGTGAGATTCTGGCGGGTGGCGCCGACAAGTGCGTCGAGGCTGGCTGCACCATCGCGGGCGGCCACACCATCAACGACGACGAGCCCAAGTACGGCCTGTCCGTGAGTGGCTTTGTCGCGCTCGACCGCATGCTCGCCAACAGCGGTGCGCGCGTGGGCGATGTCCTACTGCTGACCAAGGCGATCGGCTCGGGCATTATCACCACGGCCATTAAGGGCGTGCTCATCGAGCAGGACGAGGCCGCAGCCATGTTTGACTCGATGCGCACCCTCAACGAGGCCCCGATTCGCCTGGCCGAGGGACTCGAGCTTCACGGCTGCACCGATGTCACGGGCTTTGGCCTGATCGGGCATGCGTGCGAGATGGCCGAGGGCTCGGGCGTGCAGATTGAGCTCGCGTCGGGGGCGGTGCCGCTCTTTGACCAGGTGCTCAATATGGCGCGTCTGGGCATTATCCCTGCCGGCGCCTACCGCAACCAGGATTTCTTTGGCCCGCGCGTGGCGGCCGACGATGACCTGGAGCCGGGAATGCTGGATGCGCTGTACGATCCGCAGACCTCGGGCGGCCTGCTCATCGCAGCGCCTGCTGCCGATGTGGATGAGCTCGCCCGCCGCCTGCATGCCGAAGGTCGCGTTGCCGCCACAATCGGCCGCGTGTGCGAGGCGGTGCCGGGTGGTCCTGCCGTTCACGTTGTGCATTAAGGAAAACCGTTTATGCGACCGTCTACTGTTCTGGGCGGTCCCTTTTGAAAGGATTTGCTATGTCTACCAAAATTGAAGTCAATGCCATGGGCGATGCCTGCCCGCTGCCCGTCGTCAAGACGCTCAAAGCTCTGAAGCAGCTTGATGGCGAGGGTGTTGTCGTGACCTCGGTCGACAACGAGACGGCCGTCAAGAACATCTCCAAGATGGCACAGGAAAAGGGCTGCACGGCCTCGGTCGAGAAGGTCGCCGATGCCGAGTGGCACGTGATCGTGGCGACCGCCGGCGCCGTTGCCGTGGCCGATCCTGAGCAGGACGGCGCCGCTTTCTGCGACGCCAGCGCCGGCAAGGGCAAGCTGGTCGTGGCCGTCTACACCGATTGCATGGGTCGCGGCGACGATGAGCTGGGCCACAAGCTCATGAAGGCCTTTATCTTTGCCGTGACGCAGCAGGAGGAGCTGCCCGCCACGATGCTCTTCTACAACGGCGGCGCCAAACTCACCGTCGAGGGGTCGCCGGTGCTTGACGACCTCAAGGGCCTGGCCGAGCAGGGTGTCGAGATCCTTACCTGCGGCACCTGCCTCGACCACTTTGGCATTAAGGACCAGCTTGCCGTGGGCGATGTCACGAACATGTACGTGATCGTCGAAAAGATGGAGCAGGCCGGCCGCGTCGTGCGTCCGTAGCGCCTGGGTGGGATTGCCATGAGAGAAAAGCGCCCGGCGCTTGTCATCACGTTTCCCACCACGGCGGCCGCCATGGGCTGCGAGTCTCTGTGCCGTGAGCGTGGCCTTCCCGGGCGAACGATTCCCGTACCCGGAGAGGTTGCTGCCGGCTGCGGCCTGGCATGGAAAGCCCTGCCTGAAAATGAACCACTGCTGCGAAGCGAGCTTGCCGCGGCGGACGTTCCCACCGAGGGCTTTACTGTGATCGATATGTGGGAGGTCGTGCGATGATCTACCTGGATAACGCGGCGACGACCATGCACAGACCTCAGGCGGTCATCGATGCCGTGGTGCAGGCGATGTGCTCGCTCGGCAATGCTGGGCGAGGCGCCACGTCGGGTGCGCTCGACGCGGCGCGCACCATCCACAGCTGCCGCACCAAGCTTGCGCGCTTGCTGGGCTGCCCGCGGGTGGACCATATTTGTTTTACGCCCAACTCCACGGCGGCGCTCAACACCGCCATCAACGGCGTGGTGCGCCCCGGCGATCGTGTGGTCACGACGGTGCTCGAACACAACTCCGTGCTGCGTCCGCTCAACCGCCTGGCGGCAGAGCAGGGCGTGACTGTTGAGCATGCGGGCTGCGACGCGAACGGCGTGCTCGACTACGACGAGCTCGAGCAGCTGGTCACGCCGGGCACGCGTGCCGTGGTGGTGACACACGCCTCCAATGTGACCGGCAACGCGGTCGACATTGCACGCGTGGCTGCCATGGCCCATGCGGCCGGCGCGCTTGTGATCGTCGATGCCTCGCAGTCTGCCGGCACGGCGCATATCGATATGCAGGTCATGGGGCTCGACGTGGTGTGCTTTACCGGCCACAAGGGGCTCATGGGCCCGCAGGGGACCGGTGGCCTAGCCGTGGCGGAAGGCATTGACGTGGCTCCTTGGGCCATGGGTGGCACGGGCGTGCGCAGCTTCGATGCGCTGCAGCCGCAAGAGTGGCCCACGCGTCTTGAGGCGGGCACGCTCAACGGTCACGGTATCGCCGGCCTTTCCGCCGGCCTCGACGTTATCGAGGCCCAGGGCGGGGTAGAGGCGATTGCGGCACGCGAACGTGCGCTTGCCGAGCGCTTCCTCGCCGGCGTTCGCGACATTCCCGGCATTGCGCTCTACGGTGCGTTTGACCAGCCCGTGCGCTCGGCGATCGTTTCGCTTAACGTGGGCGATATCGATTCGGCCGAGGTCTCGGACGCGCTCATGCAAGGGTGGGGGATTGCGACGCGCCCCGGCGCCCACTGCGCTCCGCTCATGCACCGCGCACTGGGGACCGAGCGCCAGGGTGTCGTTCGCTTCTCGTTTGGGTATTTCAACACGGACGAGGAAGTCGACACCGCGATTGACGCTCTGCACGATTTAGCCTGCTAAAGCGTATATACTTGCGGGACGGGTCTTTTGCCCGTCCCGTTTTGTTTCGACCCGAAAGGTGGTCCTATGGCATCATCCGCCCCGCGCGGTCTGCGCTCCGACCATGTCCTCACCGTCGGCATCGCCCTGTTCTCGATGCTCTTTGGCGCCGGCAACCTCATTATTCCGCCGCTGCTGGCGCTGCAGGCGGGCTCTGCCACGCCGCTCGCCATGCTCGGCTTTCTGATTGCCGCCATCGGCCTTCCCGTCATGGGCTTTATCGCCGTGGCACTTGCCGGAACGGCGCGCGAGCTTGCCGGTCGTGTGCACCCCAAGTTTGGCGAGTTTTTTGTCGCGGCGGTGTATCTGGCTATCGGTCCGTGTCTGGCCATTCCGCGTACCAGTTCCACGGCCTTCGAGATGCTGGTGCCGCTGCTGCCCGAGGGTGTCTCGCTCGGCACGGCCCGCCTGGTGTTTGCCGTCGCCTTCTTTGCCGTCGCCTTTGTGCTCACGCTGCGCCCGGGTGTCATTACGCGCGTGCTCGGCCGCATTACGGGCCCCGCGCTCATCGCCCTTATCGTATTGGTCGTGGGCGCTGCCGTGGTCTCGCCGCTGGGTTCCGCTGCCGCGCCGCAGGCTCCTTACGATGCCGGTGCCGCCGTGCAGGGCTTTTTGACCGGTTATCAGACCATGGACCTGCTCGCGTCGCTCGCCTTTGGCATCATCATCGCCGAGACCATCCACGAGCTGGGCGTTACCGACGACAAGCGCGTGGCCTTCGAGATTTCGCGCTCCGGCGTGATCGCTGGTGTGCTCATGGCCATCATCTACTGCGGTCTGGCGCTTGCCGGCACGCAGCTGAGCACCGTGATGCCCGATGCCACCAACGGAGCCGCCATCCTCGCCCGCTCGGCCTCCATGCACTTTGGCCTTGCCGGCACGGTCGTGGTCTTTGCGATCTTCTTCCTCGCCTGCATGAACGTATGCATCGGTCTCATCAGCTGCTGCTCGCGTTACTTCTGCGAGACGTATGTGGTCGAAGGGGGAGCAGAGGCTTCCGAGGAGGCCATGCGCCGTCCCTTTGCGATACTCGCCTTTGTGTTCGCGGCGTTTTCGTGCGTGCTCTCAAACGTGGGTCTCGACGTGATCCTCATGTTCTCGGTGCCCATGCTCAACGCCCTGTACCCTGTTGCAATTGTTCTGGTGCTTATGGGCCTAGTGCACGGTTTTTGCGACGCGCATCCGCAGGTGTGGGTCTGGGTCGGCGGCGTTGTCGCGGTGCAGAGCGTGATCACCTCGATCCGCGACGCGTTCTTTGCAGGCGTGTGGCTGCCGTTCGATGCGCTGCCGCTGGCCGACATTGGAGCCGCATGGGCGCCGGTTGCCGTGGTGGCGTTTGTGATTGGCCTGCTCCACAGCCGGTTTGTCGCACATTCGAGGAGCTAGGGTATCGTCGCTTGCACAGGCGGGGAGTCTCCCCTATAATTTCCTTCGCTTTGGGACACGCAAGGTTTAGACCTTAGCTGCTCAACACCTTCGGGACGTGGCGCAGTTTGGTAGCGCGCCTGCTTTGGGAGCAGGATGTCGCAGGTTCAAATCCTGTCGTCCCGACCATATCTTGCGGGCGTAGTTCAATGGTAGAACCCCAGCCTTCCAAGCTGATGACGCGGGTTCGATTCCCGTCGCCCGCTCCATTAGATAGACGAACGGCTCTGGCTCCTTTTGGGACCAGAGCCGTTTTCATATGCATGCCGGGACCCCACATCCCCTCCTAAGTTGCGGTGAAATACGGACTGTTTTTCGGCTTTTATGGCCCATGTAGTCCGTATTTCACCGCAACTATTTGTAAGGTTGGATTTTGATGCCGTTGGGAGGGTCGTAGCGACCGTCTACCGAGAGTAGAAATATTTTTTGAAGCTCTGACCTGCGGCGTCAAGCTTTTGGTCTGCTTTTGGCAAGGCCTGCGGACGGAAGCATGCGATAGCGTAATGGT
>CABUDB010000076.1 GCA_902490245.1 uncultured Collinsella sp. | reverse complement strand
GACCACGCCTGCGACTCCAACCGAGGAGTAATACTCAGAACGCACCAAGGCACCATCCGTCGCAAAACTCGGATGCTCGTCAACCCAGCCCTCAGGATCTTTGAGGATGGCAGCGAGATTTGCGCGCTTCCACGGCTTGAGATCGTCAAGCGAAAACTCCCCCGCGTCCAAGGCCGCTTGGAACTCCTTGGCCATCTGAACCAGGAACTCCTTATAGAACTTAGGCGCCAGGCGCACGTAGTTCCACATGTACGAATCGTACTTAATGAGCTGATTGAACTTGAGCATGCGCGCGACGTCATCACTTGCGTGGTCACGGGCATAATCCTCTCGAATCCAACGCTCAATCTCGGCATACTCGGTATTGACGCAAAAGACCTTAGCCGAAGAATTGACCGAGGAATTCTCGTTGTCCTGGCGATAAGACAACACGGCATCATGAAGGTAAACAGCC
The DNA here is from genome assembly GCA_902490245.1 of uncultured Collinsella sp. Lineage (GTDB taxonomy): Bacteria > Actinomycetota > Coriobacteriia > Coriobacteriales > Coriobacteriaceae > Collinsella. The sequence goes on along the minus strand of CABUDB010000076.1, from coordinate 6,651 downwards.
TTATCGGCGCACGCGATCACCTTAAAGGCGAATGACGTGTCCTGAAAGGATGCCCCCGGAGTCGGCAGGAACTTAATGCCGTTGCGCTCAAGAAAATCGCGACGGTACACGGCCGACCAAATCGACGGCTTTTGCTTAAAGAACTGCGTCGTATCGCTCGGGTGCACCGGCTTGCCACAGTCCTTGGCTTTAAACATCTCGTGCAGCGAACGGCGCTCCTCGGGCTTAGACCAGTAGAAATCAAAGTTCGCCTTCGCGAAGTCGGCATTATTGCTATCGGCGGCCGAGACAAGCTTTTCGAGTGCGTCGGACGCCATAAAGTCATCGGACTCCAAGATGCCCACGTACTTGCCGCGCGCCATCTCCAGACCGTGGTTCATCGAGTCGCCGTAGCCGCTGTTGGCCTTGTCGATCATCTTGACGCGCCTATCGTGCTCCATATACTCGCGAATAATCGCCGGCGAGTTGTCGGTCGACCCGTCGTTAATGCAGATGATCTCAATATCCTTGAGCGTCTGTGCCAGGGCGGAATCGAGACACTCGCGCAGGTAGCGCTGAACATTGTAAATGGGAATAAGCAGCGACAGAACAGGGCTGCCAGAGGCGTTAGTAGACAAATGTGCTCCTTAGGAAATACCTGTCGTTTCATGGTATCAAAGGGTCAGCGCGCCAGCGGGCGTTTATATAATCTATGGAGCTCGCAGAGGCAAACCGATAAGAAAGGACGTCATGCAGCCCAAAGCCGCACGCAACATACCCATCGAAGCCTTGCGTTTAGTCGCGGTCGCCGGCATCGCGGTGTTCCATACCTTTCAGTGGACCTTCCAAGCGACCTGCGTCGGCTTGCCGGAATACGCGCCGCTTGCCGCCTTCCCCTATTCCGGCGTGCTCGGTTTTATTAACCTGCTGGGCTGCTGGGCCAACGAGGTCTTCTTTATGATCTCGGGCTATTTTCTCATCGCCTCAGCCGCGCGTGCTTGGGACGGTGGGACAACGTGGAAGTCGCAAATGCAACGGACGTCGCAGCGCCTTGGCAAGGTCGTTATGCCCACTGCGTTGTATTGCCTCGTGGCACTCGCGTGGTCCACGGTCGTCTCCCCCATTCCCGATGTTACCCTCAACACGCACTACTGGTACACGCTAGGCCTTGAGTTTATCTGGGTCTATGCCGCCACGGTCTTCATGGCGCCATGGTTTGGACTGGCTAAGTGTCGACTCTCCCAGAAGAGCTACACGACGACGGTCATCGCCGTTGGCATCCTCGCATTTGTTGTTAACGGGTATTTGGCCGCCATGAGTGCGACAAGCGCCGGCGAGTTTTCTTGGCTCCAGAAACTCATGAGCGCTGCCACGTACGTAATCGCGTTTTTGATCGGCGGGCTGCTCCGCGACGTTACCGATGCCGTGGATTCGGACAGGGCGGGCGCCTTGGGCATGCGGTCGCTCGCAGCGGTTTTGGCGCTCGCCACCATCCTGGAAGGAGCACTCTCCTTCACCGGCAACCTCACGGCGATGGCAGCCCTCTCCTACAAATCGACCTCGCTGATCTCGTTTGCCCTCGCTGCCGCCTCCTTGCTCTTTGCGGCAACCCGACGCAGTGCCTCAGGCAATCCGCGGACTGCGGGTGTCATCGTCACCTTATCGACCGCCACGCTCGGTTTCTATGTGATGCAGTCGCTCACCAGTAGCCTGTGGCGTCCCGTCTTCAATACGTTGCTCGCAAACATGCTGGTCAGCCAAAACAGCCCGGCAGCTATATGTATCATCACGGGTACCGTCATTAGCATCGTCTTTGCTCTGGCGCTCCTCATCATCGATGCAGCTAGAAGCCTTATCGTTCGCAAGCTCAAGCGGCAATAGACACGCTGCCGTCAGACGTCAAAGCCGCTACACCCATGGCAGGTTCCTGCGTTTTATTCAAAGCTTGCCGCCAAGGTGCGCCGAGCCTTTACAATAGGACAGTCCCAAGGACGTATTCGATAGCTTCCGCGCAGCACTCGCCCGCCGCGCGTGAAAGGATATATTGCCCCATGCCTTCAACCCTTCCCGCTCCCATCGACAAGCTCGCCATCGTCGTCGTTACGTACAAGCGCCAGGAACTCCTGGCCAACTTGTTCGACTCCATGACCGAGCTCACGGCAACGCCCTGGCGCATCGTGATTGTCGATAACGAGAATTCGCGCGAGACCGAGGCCATGTGCACCGCATTCAACGAGCGCCTGGCCAACCTGTGGGGCATCGACACCGAGCAGCCCGACGCGCAGGGCGGCACCGACCGTGTCATCTACGCCCCGCAGCTCGAAAACGGCGGCGGTGCGGGCGGCTTCTCCGCCGGCACTAAATGCGCCTACGGCTTGGGGGCCCAGTGGTTCTGGGTGATGGACGACGACGTGCTCGTCATCCCCGAAGGCATCGAGCGCTTGGCCAAGTGGACCGACCGCTACGACGTCATCCAGGGTTCGCGCCTGGACTTTGACGGCGGCGCCTTCTTTTGGCAGTACCAGCTCATCCTTTCGCTCGGCATCCCTAACCCCATCGCCAAGTGGGATCTGGGTCCCGAGGGCTACCGCGCCATGAACCAGCTGTGCTTTGAGGGCGGCATGTTCTCGCGACGCGTGGTCGACAAAATCGGCCTGCCCGACGCGCGCTTCTTTATCTACGGCGACGATGCCTGCTATGGCTACGTGGCCAGCCAGCACTTCCCCGCCGCTGTTGTGGCCGACCTGGTGCTCAAGCGCGCCCGCGCCGTCTCAAACTGGGATATCGCCGGCAAGCGCCAGCTCAACTCCACGAGCGACACCAACCGTTACTACATCATGCGCAACCGCGGTTATCTGGCCCGCTACATGCAGATCTACGGCGACTACCACCCAGTGCTGTTCCGTCTGGGCAACGCCGCGACCTTCTGCAAGGAATTCATTCGCCTGGCTGCGGTCGATAAGTGCTTTAAGACCGGTATTCCGGCGCTGCGCCGTGGCATGAAGGACGCCCGCAAGATCGTTAAGGATCCCAACTGGAAACCCATGCCGCCCATGAAGGCCACCAACTAACGGAAGCCGGAAACACCTCAGCGCTTAAAGCCGCTGGCACACCGCCGCCACGCGCCGCCCATCAAAACCGAACCCCCAGCGCATGCGACCCACGCCGGGGCGCGGTACACGGATTTCGTCGATGCCGCCGCGCTCTATGTCGAGTAGCGACTGCACGGCCAGCAATTCCAGGCCCAGCGCATCCACATCGGGGTCATACATCAAGTTAATCGTTATCAGCGGGCGCTCGTCCAGCATGCCAATCGTGTCTGCTACGTCGAACACAGCACTCGTAGGGAAAATCTGGATGTCCCAGCGACCCGCGCCACACTTTCGCCTCGAGGCAGGATTGGCATAGCCCGGCAAGCCAAAGCAGAGCCCCTGCAAGAGCAGATGATATGGCAGCGGCTTATCTGGGTCGGTCTCACCGATTCCCGCATCCCCCAGGATGCGGCTTAGCGCCCGCCTCACGGTATCCTCGTTCCCACGGCACAGCCCGTCGCGAAACGCATCGACGTCTCGAATGTCTTCGGCAGCGCACTCAAACCACTCAACAATTACTAGACGCAAGACCTGGCGAAGCTCTTTATTGGGCAATCGCAAAACACGGAGGCGATCGCCATGCTCTGGCCCCTCAGTCATATCTGTCGTCAGGAAACCGGACAGATACAGCGCTGTCCACATGCCATCGTCAGGCGAGACATCTGACTCTGCAGTGCCCAAACAAAGCGGGACCTCAGCGCACCCATGGGCCTCGAGCAAATCAAACAAGACCGAAAGGCGGTCGAGATTCCACCCGGCAACTACCCTACTCAGGCAATCGGCATATCCATACAGATCGGCACGCACAGGCGCCGTGCAGCCTCGGTCCAGAAAACCGATCACACGCTCTGGACTCGAGCAATAGGCCCTGCCAAACCGATACCCCTCGAGCCATTCACGCGCATCATCCAGGTATTCCTCGCGCCCAGCATGATTCAAAAGAGCCTCGACCTCGGCATCCGAAAAACCGAAACATCGGTCACACCACTCCGACAGCGGCGTCGACAGACAATACGAGCAGCCGCGCGAAGAAAGCGCCGCTTCGGCAGGACCGGGACACTCCCCCATCAGACACGTCAGCCGCAACGAATCGCGCGCAGTGGCAATGGCGTCGAACAGCACGCGATCGAATAGCCCTGCCGGATCGGCGTCGGAAGCGTCCCTCGCGCTCGCACGGCGAGACCACGCCGCATCGTACCCATCAACGAGCAATACAACCTGCTCATCGCAGGCCATCTCCAGCAGCTCAATGAGCACACCGAGCACCGAGTCAACCTCGTCCGCGCTCGCCACGCCACGCGCAACACGTTCGATGTGACGCACCTTATCTCGAGCTAAATCAGGAGCCTCCAAGAGCGCCAACAAGCGAGCGCACTCGCCCGAAAGGGCATCGCGCACGACGTCGGCAATAGCGGCACCACGCCTCGCAGCGCCAGAAAAGTCCAGCGATATCACCGGATAGCAAGCATATTCATCCCGATAGCGTCCACCGTCTGCATCCCAAATCTGAGCATTGGCAAACAAACGCTGATCAGCGCGACCAACCGCTGGACGCTCCAGAAAAGCCCTGAGCGTCGACAAGTTCATGCTTTTGCCAAAACCCTCGGGTCGACAGCACACCACAACGGACGCGTCGCAGTCCAACACATCGGCAATAAACATGGTCTTGTCGACCAGCGTGCAGCAACCAAGGGCCTCCGCATAGTCGTGCATGCCAATGGGCAAAGCCGCATCGTCGGCACAGCCGATCAAACGCACGCCAAAGCCAGCAGCACAATCAACATTTGCCTGTTCAGACACCAAAACGTTCCCCCTAAATCGCAGCACGATGCCAATTGTAATGACCGCATCGCATGTACCGATGTCGCCGCGCGAACATATCGGGCAACGGTAGTAACAAGAGGTGTGAGGGGGCACAATTAATCGTTGCACAACAAAACGGGGCCCGATACATTCGCACCGGACCCCGTCCCGACTATTTAGTTATCTGGCAACTGAGAGCCTACTCCCCCGAGTCATCCTCCCCAGAAGCCTTCTTCTGCTGATCGAGCTTATGCTTACCACTTACGATAGACGTAGCGCCCAGTGTGGCCAAGCTTGCACTGGCAAGGCTCGCCATCACAATCAAGTCGCCCGTCTTGGGCATGTTGCCGCCCGAGGACTTAGTCGTTGTAGTCGTCGTGGTCGTGGTGGTCACCGTTTTGGAGTCATTTTGCCCCTGGACCTGGTCATCGGTGTTGCCCTTACCGCTGTCCTTGCCCTGCTGCTTTCCGTCCTCGGTCTTGTCCTTGCTCTTGTCCTTCTCCTCAGATTCAGACTTCTTATCCTCGTCCTTCTTCTGTTCGGACTTGTCGCTCTTCTCCTCAGAGCTAGAACCCTTATCGGATTCGGTCTTCTCGGAAGCCTCGTCCTTGGAGTCGCCCTTTGCAGCCTCGGTCTTTTCCGTGGAAGCTTGACCAGAATTGCCCTTGTTCGAAGTCGAACCGTTATTGACGCCAGCCATCAGCGAAGAGCCCAGCGTAGAACCAAGCTGCACGGAGAAAGAAGGCTTCTTGTCCGGCGAAGCAACGGGAGCGTCCGGCGCCTTATTCGAGTCGTCCTTGGAAGCATCGGAATCAGGGGTTGCATCAGAGCTGGAGCCGTTGTTAGAGCCGGCGCCAACGGACGAATCGCTCGAGCCGGTGGATGAGTTAGAGGTATCAGCGTCGGTCGAACCAGAGGCGGCGCTGTCCGTATTGCCGGCAGAGCTTGAAGACGAATCGCCCGCAGCAGAGCCGTTCGAAACGGAGCCGTTCGAGGTAGAGCCGTTGTTGGTAGTGCCACCAGCAGAGCCATCACCGTCAGCATCGGTCGAGGGCGCATCCATCCTGTCATCGTTAGCATCGCCACGCGAGCCGTCATTCGAATCAGGCGTCGGCGAGGGCGCCGGCGTGGGCTCGGGCTGCACGGGCGTCGCAGCGGCAGCGGCCTCGTCCTCGGCGATATAAACCAAGCAGTCCTTGAGCTCATTGCTGTAGCGGTTCTTCCATCCCTCATGATACTGGGGCTGGCTCGAATACTTGGTCGCCACGTTATTGACCACACTGTTGGAAAGCGCCGTCACAAACTCGCGATCGGTCATACTGTTAGAAAGGTTTGCCCAACGGAAGAAGTCCCTGCAACCACCGGTGCCGCACATGTTGGTGATGCTCCACACCATGCCCTTGACGCAATCGGCGCGGCCCGAAATATCAATGCCCAAGCCGCTCTTGAGCCACGCCTCGGTCACCGCATAGTACGAGTTGTATGCATACGCATCCTGCAGAGCCGAAAACTCAGCAGGATCGATGTTATAAGCGCCCTGGAAGGCCTCCTGCGCAATACGGCCCAGCTCAGTGAGCTGGCCGTTCTCGTACATGGCATTGCTCGTGTTGGAAATCTCGCTGCCGCGATCAATCGCATCCTTGAGCATGCTGTATTTTTCGGAGTTGTAGTTGTAGGCCTGCTTCATAAACGGAATGAGCGACCATCGACGGTCGAACTGGTAATAACCCAGCGCGTTATAGCCGTCGCCATAAGAAAAGCCCTGGTTATAGTTGCC
>CABUDB010000075.1 GCA_902490245.1 uncultured Collinsella sp. | reverse complement strand
GATAAGGGCGAACTCGACCGTGTAGCCGGCGTTGGTGAGATCCTCGAGCGCCTGGGCCTCTTCCTGCGTGATCGACTGGTTGTTGCCGAGCTTGGTGGTGCCGGGACGATCGTTGCAGGGACCGACGATGATGCGGTCCATGCCGGGCTTAAAGCCAAAATCGACGAGAAGTTCCTTCATGTCGAGCGGGTTCTTGGTGATCAGGAAGTACTTGGTGTTGGACTTGAGAACCTTCTCGGAGACCTCCTTGAAGTGCTCCTTGGTCCACACGAACGTCTTCTTGCCCGAGGCACTCTTGTAGGCCTCCTTGAGCACGGGGTTGGACGCCGCGGCGTCGTTGACGGCGATAAGACCGTCGCAGGGATACTCGAGGGCCCAACGGGTAACGGTCTGTCCATGGATCATACGGTCGTCAATACGGATGAACGAAATCATACGTTCTCCCCTTTCCTTCATGAGGCCCGCGGTCGCGGCCCCTTCTTCCTAACGTTTGCAGCTAGATGAAACCTTGGTGCGGCCTAGATGTCGTCGTCCTCGTCGTCGGCGTCATCGGTCGGGACCACAAGCTCGGACATACCGTTCTTGCCCTCCTGCAGCATCATCTGCTTGAGAGAATCCAGGTCCATGGTGGCAAGCCCCATCATGGCGGTCATAGCCATGGGCAGATTCATACCGCCGAAGGCAATGGTGTGGGCGAGCAAGCCCTTCTCGGCCATCGTGTTCATAGCATTGGTGAGCGGCGATCCGCCCAGGATGTCACCGAGCAGGACAACCTCGTCATCGGCGGTAACGGGAGCGACCATCGCCTTGACGTTCTCGACATATTCGTCAGCGCCCATGCCGTCCACGAGACTCGTCGACAAGATGTTCGGGGCGTCATTGCCGAGCATCTTGAGGACACTGTGCAGTCCGGGAGCGAGCGTTCCGTGACTGACCATTACCAGATACCGCATGCGGTCTCCTCTCGACCTGCCGTGTGTCGCACGGCTTTGCTTTTTGCCGAGATTATTGTTGCGCCGGGGCATGTTCGGTACAAGAAAATAGTTGCGAACGGCAACTATTCATCGGTTAACGGTAGCAACTATTTTTGTGCCTAAATTATTTTTTCTTCCAATTATTTTTAAAATAGCAGGTAGATTGCCTGGTAAATGTTTTATGTTCCTTATGTACCATACATACCGACAAGAATCGGGCCTGACATCACCGGTTTGTCCCGCAGTGTCAGACCATGTCACGTATGCTCACGACATGGAGGTACCCCATGGACATGATCTCGCTTCTCGCCTCCGAACCCTTCGATCGCAGCGGTGATACGCCGCTCTATGTCCAACTTAAACATCGAATCGCCCTGCTTATCGCCAGCCAGGCGTTCGACACCAAGACGCCGCTGCCACGCGAGCTCGAAATCTGTGAGCGGCTGGAGTTATCGCGCGCGACCGTGCGCCGTTGCTTCCAAGATCTCGTCATCGAGGGGCGCGTGGTGCGCAAACGCGGGCAGGGCACGTTCATCAAGCCCCAAACCTCAGCGCCCGGCATCGACCTGGCCCTGAATTTCAGCGCGCGGATGCGCGAAGCGGGACGGGTTCCGAGCTCACAGATTCTCGCCTTTTCAAGCATACCGGCCGTCCGCGGCATCGCCTCCGGGCTCAAAGTGCCCGAAGGGACACCCGTCTGGGAGATTCGCCGCCTGCGTCTCGCCAACGACAAACCCATGGAGCTCAACTACGTCTATATCCCCGTGTCACTTTGCCCCGAGCTCACACGCAAAGACGTGGATGGCTCGCTCTACGCCTACATCGCGGAAAAGACCGGCATCCTGCCCGCAAGCGTCGATGCCGTCTACGAGACGGTCAACCTCGACAAGCATGAGGCGCGCCTTTTGGGACAGAACACCGGTAAGGCGGCGATGCGCATCGTGCGTTCGACTTACGACAAGACGGGAACCCCGTTCGAGGTAGGCGTGCTCATCAGCTGCGACGGTCAGGCAAAGTTGCACGTGCACATCGCCGCCGACAAAACAACCTTCACCGCCACAGCCCAATAAATCCAAAACGCGGGCGCCGTCGTTCAAACGAACGACGGCGCCCACACTCATTTTCTATTTAGCCCTAGTCATCGCGCAAAGCCCCTTCGGCAGCACACGGTGCAGCCGAGTCACCGCAGGCCGGGGCGGGAGGGGCGGAGTTTCCTCCTGAGCGACTCTGCTTGCAGCCGGAGCGAAAGGGGGAAATCTCCGCCCCTCCCGCCCCGGCCGGACAGCCCACGCTACACCGTGTACTGCGGCAGGTCCTGCAGGGCGATGACGTCCATGCCCATGTCGTTGGCGCTGCCGTGACCCTGCTGGTCCTCGCGCACCGCCTCGATGGCACTCACGTACGTGTTGGCGGCAGACATCGCGGTCACGCAGGTCACACCGCGTCGCACTGCCTCGGTGCGCAGCAGATAGCCGTCGCCGCGCGAGCCCGGACCGTACGGCGTGTTGATGATCACCGCGATCTTGCCATCGGCGATGAGGTCGCCGATGTTGGGGCGCTCGCCGTCGTGCGGGCCGCTAATCTTCTCCACGATCTCGCACGTCACGTTGCCTCCGCGCAGCACGCGCGCCGTACCCTCGGTGGAGCAGATGTCAAAGCCCAGGTAACGCAGGATACGCGCGACCGAAAGGATGTGGCGCTTGTCGCGGTCGCACACGCTGATGAACACCTTGCCGGCGCTCGGGTCGGGCAGCTTGTAGTCGATCGCCAGCTGCGTCTTGGCGTATGCCTCGGGATAGCTCTTGGCGATACCCATGACCTCGCCCGTCGACTTCATCTCAGGCCCCAGGATAACGTCGGCGCCCGGGAAACGGCCCCAGGGCATAACGGCTTCCTTCATGCAGAACCAGTCCAGCTGACGTTCGTCGCTCGGCAGGCCCAAGCTCGCGATGGAATCGCCTGCCATGATGCGCGCCGCGCACTTGGCCAGCGGCACACCGGTGGCCTTGGAGATAAACGGCACGGTACGGCTGGCGCGCGGGTTGGCCTCGATCACGTAGACGGTCTCGCCCTTGATGGCATATTGCACGTTGACCAGACCGCGGACTCCCAGCGCCATCGCGATGCGGCGCGTGGTCTCGCGGAGCTTCGCCTGCAGGCTCTCGCTAAAGCTAAACGGTGGGATGCAGGTCGCAGAGTCGCCGGAGTGAATACCGGCTTCCTCGATATGCTCCAGGATGCCGCCGATGTATACCTCTTCGCCATCGCACAGGGCGTCGACATCGGACTCGATCGCACCCTCCAGGAAGCGGTCCAGATACACCGGGTAGTCGGGGCTGATGCGCGCAGCCTCGCCCATGTAATCGCGCAGATGCTCGGCATCGTAGGCGATCATCATGCCGCGGCCACCCAGCACGTAGCTCGGACGCACCAGCAGCGGGTAGCCGATGTGCGCGGCCACGGTCTCGGCCTCCTCAAACGAGGTTGCCTGACCCGCCGGCGGATACATAATGCCCAGCTTGTCGAGTAGGGCGGCAAAGCGCTCGCGGTCCTCGGCAAAGTCGATGGCGTCGGGCTTGGTACCCATGATGTTGACGCCGCTCTCCTCGAGCATGCGCGCCAGTTTAAGCGGGGTCTGGCCGCCGAGCGTCACCACGACGCCGTCGGGGCGCTCGACATCGATAACGTCCATGACGTCCTCGTAGGTGAGCGGCTCAAAGTACAGACGGTCGGACGTGTCATAGTCGGTCGAGACGGTCTCGGGATTGCAGTTGACCATGATGGTCTCGAAGCCGCGGGCCGCCAGCGCGTAGCTCGCGTGCACACAGCAGTAATCGAACTCGATACCCTGGCCAATGCGGTTGGGGCCGGCGCCCAGGATCATCGCCTTGGGCTTGTCCGCCGGCGTGGTCTCGTCGGGAGCCACGCACTTCTTGGCGTCCGGGCTCGTGCGGTAGATGTTCTCGTACGTCTTGTAGTGATATTCCGTGGCGCTCGAGAACTCGGCGGCGCAGGTATCGACCGTCTTCATGCTGGGAACCACGCCCAGACCCTTGCGATAGGCGCGCACAAAGCGCTCGTCCGAGCCGGTCAGCGCGGCAATCTCGGCGTCGCTCGTGCCGTACTGCTTGAGCAGGCGCATCGCGTCGGCGTCGATATCCTCCACACGCAGGCCGCGGATGCTCTCCTGGACCTGCACCATGTCGTTGATACGGTTGAGGTACCACGGATCGATACCGCAGATGGCATGGATGTGGGCGATGTCCCAGCCACGGCGCAGGGCCTCGACCACAAAGAAGATGCGGTGCTCGGTCGGGGTTGCCACGGCCTGAGCGAGCTCATCGTCGCTCAGCTTGTCGGCACCCTCCTTGCCACCGGCGCAGATGCCCTGGTGACCGTCCTCCAGTGAGCGCATGGCCTTGCCGAAGGCCTCCTCAAAGGTGCGGCCGATCGCCATAATCTCGCCCACGGCCTTCATGCGCGTGGTGAGCGTGGGGTCGGTACCCTTAAACTTCTCGAAGGCAAAGCGCGGCACCTTGACCACACAGTAGTCGATCGTGGGCTCAAAGCAGGCGGGCGTTGCCTTGGTGATGTCGTTGACGATCTCGTCGAGCGTGTAGCCCACGGCCAGGCGAGCGGCGGCCTTGGCGATGGGGAAGCCCGTGGCCTTGGAGGCCAGTGCGGACGAACGGCTCACGCGCGGGTTCATCTCGATGACGATCAGACGGCCGGTCTGGGGGTTCACGGCAAACTGCACGTTGGAGCCGCCGGTCTCGACGCCAATCTTCTCCAGAATGGCGAGCGACGCGACACGCATGCGCTGGTACTCAAGGTCGGAGAGGGTCTGCGCTGGCGCCACGGTGATGGAGTCGCCGGTGTGCACGCCCATGGGGTCGAGGTTCTCGATGGAGCACACGATGATGCCGTTGCCGGCGTGGTCGCGCATGACCTCCATCTCATACTCTTTCCAACCCTCGATGGACTCCTCGACCAGCACCTCATGGGCAGGCGAGAGCTCAAGGCCCTGACCCACGATGGAGACGAGCTCCTCGTGGGTATGCGCGATGCCGCCGCCGGCGCCACCGAGGGTAAAGCTCGGGCGCAGTACGCAGGGATATCCCACGCGCTCGGCGATAGCCTCGGCGTCGGCCGCGCTGTAGGCATAGCCCGAGCGCGCGACCTCCAGGCCGATCTCGGCCATGGCCTCGTTAAAGAGTTTGCGGTCCTCGCCGCGCTCGATAGCGGCCAGGTCGCAGCCGATCATCTCGACGCCGTACTTGTCGAGCGTGCCGTCCTTTGCCAGCTCGACGGCGGCGTTCAGACCGGTCTGGCCGCCCAGCGTGGGCAGCAGCGCGTCCGGGCGCTCTTTCTTGATCACGCGCTCGATAAACTCGGCGGTGATAGGCTCAACATAGGTGCGGTCGGCAAGACCGGGGTCGGTCATGATGGTCGCCGGGTTGGAGTTGACCAGGATGACCTCAAAGCCATCCTCCTTGAGCACCTTGCAGGCCTGTGCGCCGGAGTAGTCAAACTCACAGGCCTGACCGATAACGATGGGGCCAGAACCAATGACGAGGATGCGCTTGATGTCAGTACGTTTCGGCATTGTTAGTTCTCCTCGGTCGCAGCGTTCTCGGACTCGGCGAAATTCCAGCCGGCGAGGCGGTCCTTCGCGGTGTCGATGTCCAGGTAGTTCTCCTCGCCGTCCATGAGTCGCGTAAAGGCGGTAAAGAGATAGTGGGCATCAGTGGGGCCAGGCGAGGCCTCGGGGTGGTACTGGACCGAGAAGCACGGGGCGTCGAGCAGCTGGACGCCCTCGGCGGTGCCGTCGTTGAGGTTCACATGTGTTAGGCGAATGCGGCCAAAGCGCTCATTCATCACGACCGGCGCGATTCCGCGGCGCACCCAAACGCGCAGATCTCCATCGGCCGCATGCTCGGTCTCGCCGCCGGAAAGCTCCGGAATCAGTTTGCCCAGACTGGGGAACAGCAGGCCAAAGCCATGGTTTTGTGCGGTGATCTCCACGCGACGGCTTACCAGGTTCATGACCGGCTGGTTGCCACCGCGGTGACCGAATTTAAGCTTTTCCATTTGGGCGCCGCACGCCAAGCTGATCATCTGGTGACCAAGGCAAATGCCAAAGACCGGCACCTTGCCGATCAGCTGCTGCACCTGCTCGTAGGTCTCCACCACGGCATCGGGGTCGCCGGGGCCGTTGGATAAAAAGACGCCGTCGGGATTCATGTCGAGCACCTCACTCGCCGGCGTATCCCACGGCACGACAGTAAGGTCGCAGCCGGCGCGGACCAGCCCCTCCAGAATGCCGCGCTTCACACCGCAGTCGTACGCGACCACGTTGTGGCGGGCGGGAGCAGCAGGAGCCAGCGCAAAGTCATGCGTGGCAGGCAGGTCGGCAGTTGAAAACTCGTGAGGCGCGGGGCAACTCACGGTCTTGACCAGATTCTCGCCCACCAGCGTCGGCGCTGCGGCCAGACGCTCGGCAAGCTCGTCGATGTCGAAGATCTCGGTCGAGATAATGCCCATCTTGGAGCCGTTGTCGCGCAGATGGCGCACCAGAGCGCGGATGTCGACACCCTCGATAGCGACGATGCCGTGAGCGCGCAGGTACTCCGGTACGCTGACGGCCGAGCGCCAGTTAGAAGGCGTGGCACACATGTCGCGAACGATCATGCCACGCATGGCCGGAGCGCTCGCAGGGCGCACGGCGTCGCCGGGGAAGGCCGACTGGACGTCGGTCTCGTCGATACCGTAGTTGCCGATCTGCGGATAGGTCATGGTTACGATTTGGCCGGCATAACTCGGGTCGGTCATAACCTCAAAGTAGCCCTCGAGCGAGGTGTTGAAGCAGACTTCGCCGGTCGCGGTGCCCTCGGCGCCGCATGCGCGTCCATAAAAAATGGTCCCATCCTCAAGATACAGGGTGCAGGGACCGCAAGCGCCCTTGCTGGTTTTGGCCAGCATACGCTGGCACAGCTCGCTGGGCGCGATGGTGCGGGCGGCAGCGCCCGCAATATGGTTGTTCGCCATAGTTCTCCTTCCCGGTCTCACAGGACCGGCTTAAAGGTGTGCAGTTAGGCCTCGCGGTATTGTAACCGCAAGCATGCCTCATGGCGTTAATTTCA
>CABUDB010000074.1 GCA_902490245.1 uncultured Collinsella sp. | reverse complement strand
TCCAACTCCACCTGCAAAGTCTTCTCCGATTCCAAACACTTCCACTTCGCTGGCTTCTTTTGGACCTGTGCCCCGGCGAGCTGATAACTTGGTTTTTAGACCTAATTGTGTTCGACCTGGCGCGCTTGGATGCCGATGGTTTCCATCGCGTGGCGGCTCGCGTCAACATGGATCTCACGACGTTTTTGGGAACGGCGTGGGCGGATATGCCTGCTAAGGGCGCCGTTCGGCGTGTTGCCCACAAGCTCGTTGCGGCGACCTCGGGCGTTTCGATGGCAGACGCCACACTGTTCTATCTTTCGACTCGCGGTCTCAAAGCCTGTCTGGAGCGCTTTATCTAATTCCAAGCGCTGCCGCCCGCCGCAACCCGGCTGCTAAAATAACCCTGTTACACGCTATTCAACAGGAGGTTCTCTTGCAGAACTCTGATACCCCTAAAGTTTCGCTGCTTGTCCCCATTTGCAATGTCGAGCGCTATCTGCGCGAGTGCCTCGATTCCGCCGTGGCGCAGACGCTCAAGGACATCGAGATCATCTGTATCAATGACGGTTCCACCGATAGCTCGCCGGATATCATCCGCGAGTACATGGAGCGCGACCCCCGTGTAAAGATGATCGACAAAGCCAACAGCGGCTACGGCGACTCGATGAACCGCGGTCTGGAGATGGCGCGCGGTGAGTACGTGGGCATTCTTGAGTCCGACGACTTTATGTTTGAGGATTCGCTCCAAAAGCTGGTCGCCAAGGCCGATGCTGAGCATGCCGATGTGGTAAAGGGCGACTTTTATCTGTATTGGTCCACGCCCAGCGAGCGCCGTGAGCTGTTTGGGATCATCGGCGAGTATATGACGGGCGCCGCGTATCGCCCCGTCGATCGCCCGGGCATCTTCTACCGCAAACCTTCCATTTGGTCGGCCATCTATCGGCGCGAGTTCCTCAACGACAATCAGATTCGGTTCCTTCCCACGCCGGGCGCCTCGTATCAGGACGCAGGCTTTAACTTTAAGGTTTGGGCATGCGCCGAGCGTGCAGCGTTTATCGCGGACCCCATTTTGTGCTATCGCCAAGACAACGAGAAGAGCTCAGTTAATTCGCCCAACAAGGTATTTTGCGTGTGCGACGAATACGCCGAGATGCAGCGCTTTTTGGATGAACGTCCCGAGCTCAAGGTTCAGCTCCAGGGCATTTTAATGCGCATGAAGGTCGATACGTATCGCTGGAATGACGAGCGTCTGGTCGATGAGCTGCGCGAGCAGTTTTGGGAGAAGGCTTCGCCCGAGCTCAAGGCCGATTGGGATGCCGGTCGCTTTGATCTGTCGCTGTTCGATCCGCGCGGCGAGACCGACTTGCGCCTGATGGTCAAGTCGCCCCGTGCTTATATCGATTCGCGCTTTGACTTTAAGAAGCCCGGCAAGCTCAATACGTTTAAGCACTACTTTAAGATTGGCGGCCTGCCGCTGGTCTGGCGCGTGCTGACGTATCAGCGCACCTACGGCGATAATCCGCATCCCGATGACGTGCCGGCCGCACAGTAGGAGCACTTGGCTATGACTACCCCCAAGATTTCCGTTGTCGTTCCCATCTATAAGGTGGAGGAGTGCCTGGCCTGGTGCCTGGACTCCCTGCTTGCGCAGGACATGCCCGATTGGGAAGGCGTGCTGGTCAACGATGGCTCGCCGGACGGTTCGCGCGATATTGCGGCTGCCTATTGCGAAAAGGACGCGCGCTTTACGTTGGTCGATAAAGAGAACGGGGGCCTGTCGAGCGCGCGCAATGCAGGCATCGCCGCGTCCACGGCGCCTATTGTCGCGTTCTTGGATTCCGACGACCGCTTTACGCCCGATGCATGCCGCGTGATCGTCGATGCCTTTGAGCGCGAGGACTGCGACGTGTTGACCTTTGGCGCGAACCCGTATCCGCTGGAGGCGGGGTATCCGTGGCTTAACTATGTGCTTAGCCCGCGCGATGTGTCGTTTGAGGGCTATAGCTCCGACCTGCTGTTTAAGGAAGCGTCTCGTCCCTTTGCATGGCGCACCGCCTGCAAGCGCGACTTCTTGCTGGGCAACGGGATCGTGTTCGACGAAACCGTTAAGTATGGCGAGGACCAGGTCTTCGACTTTGCCGTGTACGGTCGTTCGCACAAGACCGCGCTTATCTCGAACAAGTTGTACGACTACCGCGTGGCGCGCAAGGGTTCGCTCATGGACACCATGCGCTACGACGACGAGACACGTCTGCTGGAGCACGTGAAGATTTACTCCGCTATGCTGGCTGACTGGCAGCGCGACGGTCTCGACGCACAGCATGCTGATGACCTGGCGTACTTCCTGTGTGATCTGGTGCTGTACGATGCGCTGAGGTTGCTGGGTTCGGACTGCGGCAAAGTGTTTGCTGCCGTTGCCGCGGCGCTTAACGGTTCTGCCGTGGACAACGATGCTGCGCTCGCACAATGTGCTCCTTCGGTTGCCGCCATGGTGCGCGCGGCACTTATCGGTAAGGCCCCTGCTGCTCGTTTGTGCAAAAAGCTCATGTTCGATTACGACGTCTTGAGGTTTGGGCGCCTGGGTGCCTGCAAACGCATGGCAGCGAACGCCCTGGGAAAGCGAGAAGTGTAGATGAGTATCAAGCGTTTGGCACTTTGCCGCAGTCAGGGCCGTCTGTTTGTGCTGCTTCGTTTTGCCGGTCAGGATGTCGCCGCGCTTATTGAACGGGAGGGTTCTCAAGCGTTTGCCCACGCGACAACGAGCGGTTCTTGTGTGCCGTCGCTGGTGCTCCCAGTCGATCATGGCCGTGTGTTGGCGCTTTGCCCTTCCGTTTCCGATTACGAGCGCGAGCTCGCCGTCTTGGTGCTTCCGTTTTTGGATGGCTCTGCGATCGACGCTGCATTTGTGTCCGGTGGCCAAAAACTTGGCGCCATTCGCCTCGATAGCCGCGTGGACAAGCTGGAATCTAAGATTAACTACAAAGCAAAGCCTGCGCTGTGCGCGCTTATCCGCGATGCGCAGCGTGGCGAATGCTGCGGTCGCTACGAGATCGATGCCATTCGCTATTTGCCGACAGACGCCGGCGCGGTGTGGCGCTATGAGGTTGCCTGGGCGGGAGACCCCCAGTGCTCCCCTGAGTTCCAGAGCTTCGATACGCATATGAATGCGATTGATGCCACCGTGCATGTGTTTGAATCGCAGGTCGATGTGCCGCAGCAGAACGGATGCCGCGTCAATAAAACGTATCTGAGCGTTGAGATGCCTCGGGATATACGGGATTTTGTCGCGATTGTGAGCGATCCCACAGAGCAGATCCAGAGCGGGTTTTGCGCCATGGATGGTCGCCTGTACAACGGCATGGTCGATGACAGTTGGAACCGCATGAAGGACGCGCGTGCGGACGACGCAGCTTATCGACGTTGGTTTGAGCAACATCGCGCAAAGCCGGGCGATTTGGCGTGCCAACGTGTCGCTTCGGCGGCCTTTGCCTATAGACCGCTCGTGAGCATTGTGGTGCCGTGCTACAAGACCGATCTGGTCTACCTGCGCGAGCTGCTGGACTCGGTGCTCGCCCAAAGCTATGACAACTGGGAATTGCTGCTTATGGACGCCTCGCCCGAATGGGATGCGGTTGCCAATCTTGCGGCGGGCGTCAACGAGGAGCGCGTCCGTCGTGTTGAGCTGCCTGGTAACGGCGGCATTGTGGTCAACACCAACGCGGGTATTCAGCAAGCGACTGGAGACTACATCGCGTTCTTGGACCACGATGACATCCTGGAACCGGACGCGTTATTCCAGTATGTTTCCGCGCTGAATAAGGCGGCCGAGGGCGAGCGCCCCCAGGTCCTGTTCTGCGACGAGGACATGTTCCAGAAAACGGGGGAGTGGGGCCAGCCGGTCTTTAAGACGCAGCTCAACGTCGACCTGCTCTATAGCCATAACTGCGTGACGCATTTTCTGATGGCGGAGAAGGCGCTCATCGATTGCATTGGCATGTCACCGGAAGACGTCGCGGGCGCCCAGGATTATGACCTGACGCTTCGCTGCCTTGCAGCGGGTGCGCGCTTTGAGCATATTGCGCACGTGTTGTATCACTGGCGCGTGCATCCGGGGTCGACCGCCGACGGATCCGCCGACAGCAAACCGTATGCCATCGAGGCCGGACGCCTGGCCCTGCAGCGTCACTTTGGCTCGCTGGGCGTTCATGGAGCGGTCGAGGAGTCCGAAACTCCGTTTGTCTACCGTATGCGCTATGCGCTGCCAGAGCCTGCACCGCTGGTGAGCATTGTGATTCCCACCAAGGATCACGTTGAGACGCTCGATGCCTGCGTGATGTCGATCGCTCAGAAGGCAACGTATACCAATTACGAGATCGTCTTGGTGGAGAACAACAGCGAAGCCCCGGAGACGTTTGCGTATTACGAAACCCTGCCAGAGCGCGTGGCTGCAGCATCCGAAGGCAAGGGCATCGCGCGTGTTGTGTGCTGGCCGGGCGAGTTCAATTACTCTCAGATCATCAATTTTGGTGTGAAGCACGCCAAGGGCGACTACCTGCTGCTGCTCAACAACGATACCGAGGTCATAAGCCCGGACTTTATCGAAGAGATGATGGGCTATCTGCAGCGTCCCGATGCGGGCGTGGTGGGCGCCAAACTCTACTTTGCCGATCATCTGGTGCAGCATGCCGGCATTTTGGTTGGCGTGCGTGGGGCACTTGCCCATGCCAACCAGGACTTCTCGGCAAAGCGCGAGGGCTATCTTGCCCGCGCTGTGCGCCCGGGCAACTTTAGCGCCGTAACGGGTGCCTGCCAGATGGTGCGACGCGACGTATTTGAGCGCGTCGGCGGCTACAACGAGGAATTCGCCGTTGGCTTTAACGACGCAGACTTTTGCCTGCGCGTATGGGAGGCGGGCTACCACACCATCTATACGCCTTATGCCGAGCTGTATCACTACGAGTTCACCTCGCGCGGCAGGGAAGAGGCCAACGAGGAAAAGCTGCGCCGCTGGAAGCGCGAGCAAGCGCTGTTTATGCAGCGCTGGCCGGAGTTTTTCTTGACGGGTGATCCGTGGTTGGGGCCTAACTTATCTGCCGAGAGTGAGTATTTCTCGCTTTAGACAATGGTTTAACTGCTGTCGAGAACCGCTAAGACCACTAAGGGCTATGCCTATCTGGTGCAAATGGTCGGTTACTCCATTTGGCAGCGCGCCAACTTGCATCGTGCCAAAAGTGCCATTGTGAGCGAACACGATGTCACCGAAGGCATTGCGCTGGCAGAGGCTCGTTTTCACGATGTTGTTCACGAGCCCGCGATTTCTGGACTGGGGCTCAACGATATCAAATACCTTTTGGCGATGTGCGAGGATAAACAACAGTCCAAATCAGCCGAGATTGCTAAGCGCATGGGTAAAAAGACCAATGAGATCAGCTCTATTAGGGCCAAATTGCTACAAAGAGAGGTTATTCAGGCACCACAGAGGGGCTACGTGCAGTTTGCCGTGCCGGACCTAGATAACTATCTGCGAGAGAATGCTGCGGAGATTCTCGAGCGGTTCTAAATCGAGGCATGAATAGCCGCCGGTTAACTGCCTTTGTCGACTTGGCTCGCGTCCCCCCCCCATCTCGTAGACTTTAAACCGTTGCTAGATTAGGGGGATTTTCAATGAAACGCTCCATGAAACTGGTTTCTGCGAGGACCTCGTGCTGGTGGGGGACGTCAGCACCGGCAAGACGCACATGGCCTCGGCGCTGTGCATGCTGGCGTGCGAGCGGAGGATGGAGGCCCGCTTCTTCACCGCGTCATCGCTCGTCATGCGGCTGCGGCGCGCCCGCGACGAGGGGCGCCTTGACCGTGAGGCCGCGCTCATCGGCTGCGCTAGGCTGCTCGTCATCGACGAGCTCGGCTTCCTGCCGCTGGATCTCGACGGCGCGCGCGCTCTTCTAGGTGTTCGCCGACGCCTACGAGCGGCAGTCGGTGGTCATCACCACGAACCTGGAGTTCAGCCGGTGGGGCGCGGTGTTCGGCGACGACCAGATGGCGGCGGCCGTGCGCATCGCCAGGGCCACGGCCATGTGGGTCTTGCCCCTGCCGGTCTTGCCGAAGAACACGAGGTCCTCGCGGGGGCCGACGAAGCCCAGCGAAAGCATGTCGTCGCGGCCCCAGCCCTCGGAGAACCGCACGTGCGACCAGTCGAACCCCTCGGCCGACTTGTGCACGGGGAGCCTCGCCTGCCTGAGCAGCCGTGCCCTCTTGGTCGCGTCCCTGTGCGCGAGCTCGGCCTCGAGCATGGCCCTGCAGCCCGCCACCTGCGTCCTCTATCTTGTCCACGTCGATCATTCCCTCCTGCCTTTGCTCGTTGCCGATACGACGCACCGACAACGTTAAGGCATGCGGTCTGGTCGGCGTGGCCGTGCTCAAAACCGAAAAACTATCGTGCTCAATTCTGAAAATCGGATGTGATCAAACCCGCAATCACGACGTTAACAAACACAAATAGGCCGGCGCCAACGACAGGCTCGCCCCGTCGAGGCGGGCTGGGATATAATTTCCTAGAAGGAGGCCAAGGGAGGTTCGATGAAGAAGGGCATGAGCATCAATTCCCTCATGAAGCACATGAGGACGAATCACGGTATGGAGGATTTGCGGGGGAGCGACAGAAAGATACTGCTGAGAAACATGGGCTATTTCCATGGCTATAAAGGCTTCCGGTTTGTCCGAAAGCCCAAAAATGCGCTCCCCCTCCCTTCGTTCGATGCACTCATGGACATATACGGGTTCGATTCCGCCATCAAGGCTGCAATCTACCCGGAGATAATGTTCATCGAAACGGCGGTTAAAAACATAGTCTTGGCCAGAATACTTGAGAACATAGAGGACCCCGGGCTGGCGACCTTCTTAAAGCGCGGCCTCCGGACATGCAGGGATGTCAACGGAAGGGTCGTGAACGGGCAGATGGGGGAAAAGCTCAAGCTCAAGAGCCAGCTTCAGAACATCGTGAGACGGAGTTACAAAAACGATCTCGTGAAGCATTATGTCGATCGCGACGATGACGCGCCCGTTTGGAGCATTTTCGAGGTGATGACCCTCGGCGATCTCACAAGCGTATGCAGAAGAAGAAATGGAAAAACGCTTAAGTTGTGCCGGAAAACCGCGCTGGATCAGGCG
>CABUDB010000073.1 GCA_902490245.1 uncultured Collinsella sp. | reverse complement strand
AAGAAGGCGGCCTCCTCGTTCTCGAGCGGCTATGCGTCCAAAAAGCCTTGCGCACATATCGATTGTGAGCTTGAGGGCGGTTTTGAGCGGTCCATTTGGATCCCTGTGCGGGTCGCGCGGCTGTATGTCAAAAACCGCCCCGATCTTCCCTGTGATTGGGATAAATTTCGTGATGCGGTGCAGCTCATCGAGCGTAAATGTGCGCTTACCATGGTGACCGAGATGTTATCGCGCCGCGACCATGCGACGGGTGAGGTCCGTGACAAGCTGGCTCGCTACGGCTTTCACCAGTCCGCGATCGATTTCGCGGTCGAGCGCGCCACCGAGTATCGCTTTTTAGACGAGAACCGCTTTTGCTCGTACTTTATCGAGGAACGCAAGCGGCGCGGTTGGGGACAGCGCAAAATCGAGACCGAGCTCAAGCGTCGTCATGTCGTGCTTGATGACATTCCCGGTTATCCCGAGGAATATTTTGCCGTCGAAGACGATTTGGCGCGTGCGTCAGCCCTGCTCGCCAAGCGGCGTGTTCCAGAGACGCGCGGATTCGAAAAACTGGTTCGGTTTTTGATGGGCAAGGGCTTCTCGTATCACATCGCCGCCGAAGGCACGTCTTGATGCCGAATGCGAGGAATGTGAGCTTTAGGCGTATGCGTTTTGTGGCCCTGCCGTTCACCGCGTTTTAGCCGCCGTGCTGGGGCCATTTATTTGACAGTTGTTGTGGTTCAACGTACGATAAACACTGTCATTTGCTTTGTGATATGTGCTCATCTGTGATGAGTTTGTTTATATGTTTATCTGTATCCGACCCGCATAAGCTGCGCCCATATTACTCAAATGTCGCGAGCCGTTCGTAAGGACGGTTCGCTTTGTTGTGTAACGAATCCATAAAAAGGAGTGAGCATGCCTATCATCGCAGCGCTCGTTGGCATCGTTTTGGGTGCCATCGCCGCCATTGCCTACATGCGCACCGCCAAGCAGGGTAGTCTTCACGAGGCCGACGAAAAGATTCAGTCGGCACACGCACAGGCTGAGTCCCTGATCGGTGATGCCAAGCGTCAGGCCGAGACCCTCAAAAAAGAGGCTCTGCTCGAGGCTAAAGAGGAGATCATCAAGAACAAGCAGGCCGCCGAGGCCGAGGACAAGCAGCGTAAGAACGAGATTCGTACGCTCGAGAACCGCGTGATGCAGCGCGAGGAATCCCTCGATCGCCGCAACGACGCTCTCGACAAGCGCGAGCATCAGCTGTCCAGCCAGGCCGGTCAGGTCGAGAAGCGCTCCCGTGAGCTCGAGGAGCTCTGCGCAAAGCAGACCTCCGAGCTCGAGCGTATCGCCGACCTTACCCGCGAGGACGCCCACAAGGAGCTCCTCGATAAGGTTCGCGGCGAGGTCACCCACGAGGCCGCCACGATCATTCGCGAGTCCGAGCAGCAGGTTCGCGCCGAGTGCCACAAGACCGCCCAGGAGATTCTGTCTCTGGCGATTCAGCGCTGCGCTGCCGACCACACTGCCGAGGTCACCGTTACCTCCGTGCACATTCCCTCTGATGACCTCAAGGGCCGTATCATCGGTCGCGAGGGTCGCAACATCCGGACCTTCGAGCAGGTTTCCGGCGTCAATCTCGTGATCGACGACACGCCCGAGACTGTCGTTCTTTCGAGCTTCGACCCGGTCCGTCGTGAGACCGCCCGTGTCGCCCTCGAGAACCTCATCGCCGACGGCCGCATTCACCCTGCCCGTATCGAGGAGATGTATCACAAGGCCGCCGACCTGGTTCAGCAGCGCGTGCGCGAGGCTGGCGAGCAGGCTGCCTTCGATACCGGCATCCACGATCTGCACCCCGAGATCGTCAAGACCCTTGGTGCCCTGCGCTACCGTACCTCGTTTGGCCAGAACGTGCTTCAGCATTCCCTCGAGGTCTCTGATCTGTGCGGCGTGATGGCTTCCGAGCTTGGCCTGGACGTTGTGACCGCCAAGCGCGCCGGCCTGCTTCATGACCTGGGCAAGGCAATCGACCACGACGTCGAGGGCCCGCATGCCGTCATCGGCGCCGAGCTTGCCCGCCGTTATGGCGAGAAGCCCGTTATCGTCCACGCTATTGAGGCTCACCATGCCGATGTCGACCCCAACACGGTGCTCGATGTCCTGGTACAGGCCGCCGATGCTGTCTCTGCCTCTCGCCCCGGTGCCCGTCGCGAGTCTGCCGAGAACTACATCAAGCGTCTTGAGAAGCTCGAGGAGATCGCCAACTCCCATGACGGCGTCGAACGTACCTATGCCATGCAGGCCGGTCGCGAGGTCCACGTCATGGTCCAGCCGGACAAGATTTCCGATGCCCAGTCCACGGTTCTGGCTCACGATATCGCCCATCAGATCGAGGAAGAGATGGAGTATCCCGGTCAGGTGCGCGTCGTCGTGATTCGCGAGAGCCGCGCTGTCGATATCGCTAAATAACATGAGCGACGCGAACGAGCTCATCTCATTTATCGCGTCGATGTCGGGGGAGGGCAACCTTCGCGTCGAGGAGAACCTTGGCGAGGGGTATGTCCGCCTCCGCGTTTCGGAGGCCGAGCGGCGCCAGGCAAAGCACGACATTCAGCATGTCGAGGATATCGTTATCGAAATGCTCCGTAATGCTCGCGATGCCGGCGCCGACAAGGTCTATCTCGCCACGACCAAGGAAGATGGCGTCCGCACGCTTGTCTTTCTGGATAACGGTTCTGGCGTTCCGCAGGATATGCAAGAGCGAATCTTTGATGCCCGCGTTACCTCCAAGCTCGAGAGCATGAAGATGGACCGTTGGGGCGTTCACGGTCGTGGCATGGCATTGTTTTCGATCAAGCAGAACACCGACGAGGCCCGTGTGGTCACGTCCGGCGTCGATCTTGGTTCAGCCTTCAAGGTGAGCGTTGCGGCCGACCGCCTCAGTGAGCGTGCCGATCAGTCCAGCTGGCCCCAGGCCGTCAAGGATGAGGACGGACGTTATGTCTGTGCTCGCGGTCCACATAATATTATTCGCGCTGCTTGTGAGTTTGCGCTCGAGGAGTTGCGTGGTTGCGATGTCTATCTTGGTTCTCCGTCTGAGATTGCCGCGACCCTTTATGCTCAAGCGTCAAGTCGGCTCGATACGTCTCGTCTCCTGTTCATTGATGACGAGAGCGAGCTTCCGGTTGTCGATCGTTTAGGCCTTGCTTCTGATGCCGAGGACTTTATCCGTATCTGTTCGGGTTTGGGTCTTGAGATGTCCGAGCGCACGGCCCATCGCATTTTGGCAGGGCAGATTAAGCCCGTTCGCGGTGTGACCGCGCGTCTGCTGCGCGAGCGTGATTCGTCCTCGCATGCGCCGGCTCCTGTCGATCTCGCGAAGGATCGTCGCGGGCTATGTATTGCCAAGGATGACATTGCACAGTTTTCGCGTGCTGTGGAGCGCGACTTTAATGACCTTGCTGCCCGGTACTATCTCAACCTTTGCGGCGACCCAAAGATTCGTGTTTCGCGTGATCGAATCACCGTGACCTTCGATCTTGCCAAAGAGGAATAGTGCCTTTACCGAGTCCACTCGGTACGATACAGTTATTGCAGTTAAAACGTACTTTTAAATGCAGGAGTTTCTTCATGGATTGCCTGAAGGTATCAAGCAAATCATCGCCCGCGTCCGTTGCCGGCGCCATCGCCGGCATGGTCAAGGATGGTGTACCCGTCAACATCCAGTGTGTCGGCGCCGGTGCCGTCAACCAGGCCATTAAGGCCGTTGCTATCGCGCGCGGTTTTTTGATTCCAACCGGTTTTGATATTTCCTGCGCGCCCGTGTTCTCCGACATCCTCATTAACGGGGAGTCGCGCACGGCCATCCGCCTTTCTATCTACGTTCACCAGATTAATCGAGCTGCTATGGATAACGTCGTCATGGATGATGTTAAGCCTGTGGCATAGCTTCTGCTTGCCTCGTTCCGCTCCCCATCGTTAGGACTTATGCACATGGACCAGCGTTCCGTACGCGATATTCTTGCCGGTAAAACCTACTTTATCCGCACCTTTGGCTGCCAGATGAATCAGCACGACTCCGAGCGTGTGAGCGGTTTGCTTGATTCGTATGGCTGCCTCATGGCGCTCGATCCCGCGCATGCCGATATCGTTGTCTTCATGACGTGCTGCGTGCGCGAGGCCGCCGATACTCGCCTGTACGGTCAGTGCAATTCCTGCAAAAGCCTGCCGCCTTCGCCTTCGGGCAAGCGCGTGGTTGCCGTTGGCGGTTGCATCGCGCAGCGCGATGGCGAGGGCCTGCTCACCAACGTCGATAACGTCAATGTCATTTTTGGCACGCATTCCATTGCGTATGTGGCCGAGCTTATCGCAGAGGCGTTCCTTGATGGTAAGCGTCATATCCGTACCAATGAGCATGAGGATACGGATGCCATGAGCATGCCGTGGCATCGCGAGACTCAGTATCACGCCTGGGTGCCCATCATGACGGGCTGCAATAATTTTTGCACCTATTGCATCGTGCCGTACGTGCGTGGTCGCGAAAAGAGCCGCCCCTTCGAGGAGATTGTCGACGAGGTGACCGGTTTGGTGCGCCAGGGCGTGCGTGAGATTACGCTGCTGGGCCAAAACGTTAACTCATATGGCCGCGATCTGTTTGGCAAGCCGCGTTTTGCCGATCTGCTGCGTGCCGTGGGCGATACGGGTGTGGAGCGCATCTTCTTTACGTCTTCGCATCCCAAGGACCTGTTGCCCGAGACCATCGACGCCATGGCCGAGACACCTGCCGTTATGCCGCAGCTTCACCTGGCCGTCCAGTCAGGTTCGACGCGGATCCTCAAAGAGATGAATCGCCGTTATACACGTGAGGACTATCTGGGCCTTGTCGATCGCATTCGCAACCGCATGCCCGATATCGCGCTCTCGACCGACATTATCGTTGGCTTCCCGGGCGAGACTGAAGAAGACTTTGAGCAGACGCTCTCACTTGCCGAGACGGTCCGCTATGCTCAGGCCTATACCTTCATCTATTCCAAGCGCGCCGGTACCCCGGCCGCCGAGATTGACGATCCTACGCCGCATGAGGTTATTCTCGAGCGTTTCAATCGCCTGGTTAAGGTTATCGAGACCACGGCACACGAGTATAACCAGGGCGAGCTTCATACTGTGGTTCCTGCGCTCATTGAGGGCACGAGTAAAAAGAACGACGCGGTCCTGCTGGGCAAGAGTCCCAAGAATCAGACCGTGCACGCGCCTATCCCCGAGGATTACAGCATCGATCAGCTTGTTGGCAAGATCGTTGATGTTGACGTTGACGTTGCCAAGACCTGGTATTTGTCCGGCTCCGTTGTGGGCGAGCCGCGCTAATGGTTGCTCCCGGGGCAGGTCTTTCTGCCGTTGCGATCGTCGGTCCGACGGCGGTTGGTAAGAGTGATGTTGCCGACCGTTTGGCAGCTCGTCTTTCGTCCGAAGTGCTGTCGTGCGATGCGATGCAAATCTATCGCGGCATGGACATCGGTACCGCAAAGATGGCGCCCGATGAGTGTACGGCGCCGCTGCGTCTCGTCGACAGTGTAGAGCCGGGTGTGGCATATTCTGCTGCGCTTTATCAGGCTGACGCTCGCGCGCATGTTGAACGTCTTCTTGGTTCGGGTTGCCTGCCGGTTTTTTGCGGAGGTACGGGGCTATATCTCAAGGCAGCCCTCGATGAGATGGACTTTCCCTCGGGTGAACTTGAGGACGATCGCCGTGCGGGCTATCAGGAGCTTGCCGAGCGTATTGGCGAGGAAGAACTGCATGCCCTGCTTGCCGAGCGCGATCCAGAATCGGCTGCTGTTATTCATCCCCATAACGTGCGCCGTGTGATTCGTGCGCTCGAGATGCATGATGATGGTATCTCCTATGCACAGCAAAAAAGTCAGTTTAGTGTTCCGCGCGAGCATTATCATGCCCTATGGTTTGGCCTGACGCGTAATCGCGAGGTGCTCTACGAGCGCATTAATCTGCGCGTCGATCTGATGTTTGAGCAGGGTCTTGTCGATGAGGTCCGCGGTCTTATGGGCCAGGGGCTGGGAGATGCCCTGACGTCGATGCAGGCAATTGGCTATAAAGAGATCATCGATGCTTTCAATGGCGTGATGAGCATGGATGAGGCTCGCGAACTCATTAAGATGCGTTCGCGTCGTTATGCCAAGCGTCAGCTTTCGTGGTTCAAGCGCGATGACCGTATCGTGTGGTTTGATATGGATGAATGTACGATCGATGAGGTCGTTGAGGATATCGTGCATCGTATTGAGGCTGCCTAATGGCCCGTTTCCCTCTTGTTCCCACGGCACCCGAGCCTGAGCGTGCCATTTTAGTTGGTGTTGAGTGGCGCGACAATGCATGGCCGCTCGATCGCTCGCTTGATGAGCTGGAGCGTCTTGCCCACACAGCTGGTGCCCAGTGCGTGGCACGCTTGTCGCAGCGTTTGGTAAAGCCGTATCCTAAATCGTTTATCGGTTCCGGTAAGGTTGAAGAGCTGTGCGGCCTGGTGCATCGCATGGATGCCGATGTCGTTATTTTTGACGACGACCTGACCCCCTCGCAGCAATCCTATTTGGAGAAAGCCGTGGGCGAGCCGGTAAAGATTATCGATCGCACAGCTCTGATCTTGGATATCTTTGGCCTGCATGCTCAGACGCGTGAGGGACGCCTGCAGGTACAGCTGGCACAGCTTCAATATTTGTTGCCTCGTCTGCGTGGCATGTGGAGCCATCTCGCCAAGGAGCAGACGCGCGGCGGCATCGGCTCACGTTTTGGTCAGGGCGAAAGTCAGCTCGAGGTCGACCGTCGCCTCATTCGTAATAAGATCGCTGCGCTTCGTCGTGAGCTCAAGCAGGTTGAACAGCGTCGCGATGTTCAATCCAAGAGCCGCATTGAGTCACCGGCATTTCGCGTCGCGTTAGCCGGTTATACCAATGCTGGTAAATCGACGTTGCTCAATCGTCTGACCGGCTCTACGGTACTTTCGCAGGACAAGCTGTTTGCTACGCTCGATCCGACGACGCGCTCGTACCGTCTGCCCGGCGGTCGCGGCATGACGATTACCGATACCGTCGGCTTTATTCAAAAGCTTCCGCATGGTCTGGTCGATGCCTTTAAATCGACGCTGTCCGAGGTGCTGGGTGCCGATCTAATTCTCAAAGTCGTAGATGCGTCTGATGAGGACTATGAGCGGCAGCTGGAGGCTGTCGACCGCGTGCTTGATGAGATCGGCGCCGGCGAGCGTTTGACGCTTACGGTTTTCAATAAAATCGACCTACTCGATAGCGT
>CABUDB010000072.1 GCA_902490245.1 uncultured Collinsella sp. | reverse complement strand
GGAGGGTGCGCCGCAGCAGTCCGCCGGGCAGACCGAACAAAAAGTTCGACAATATCACTGCAATCGCAGATTTCAGGCGTACCGAAATACTCGTGGAAGCTGCTCCAACGATACATGGGTGCAGAAGATATGCCTGCCTTCGCAGGGTTGTCGTGAATGTAACGAACGCAACGGAGCAACTGCTCATCATCAGAAATAACAACACTCTTAAAACGTTCTTGAAAAACTGGCCCACGCCTGCCTGTCTTCAAATTAAATCGCATAGCATACGCTGTATCTATGGCGTGCATCGCAGCACTCATTTGGTTATCGGGGTCATCAAATAGCAGATGCACATGATTGTCCATCAAACACCAAGCAAGCAACCGAATATGGTCGGATATAAAACGCTGGCTCATCAGATTAAGGAAATAGTAGCGGTCGTCGTCGTCCTCAAAGATCAGCTGGTCAGCACACCCTTTGACCATAACATGATAATGACCGAGTTCGGATAACACACGGGCAACGCGAGTCATCGAAGCCCTCCCTTCCGAGTCTGCAATAGCTACAGCATACAAAAGGAGGGAAAAGAAAAAACCGAACCGCCCAACAAAGATGAGCGGTTCGGTGAACGGTAGGAATGATTATTTTATCCCCGTCCCAGAAAAATCATTTAGAGGAGATTGAGGGGGAGCTGGGGAGCGTCTCCCCAGAGTTTCTCGAGGCGGTAGAAGTCGCGGGCTTCGGGAGTGAAGACGTGGACGACAACCGAACCGTAGTCCATGAGCATCCAGGTCTTCTGCTCGCGGCCCTCGATGGAAAACGGATGCTCGCCGCAAGCCTCGGCGACCTTCTCCTCAATCTCGTCGACGATAGAATCGACCTGGCGGTTGTTGGTACCGGTGGCAAGCACAAAGTAGTCGCACACGTCGGAAAGCTCGGTCAGGTCGAGCACCTGCACGTCCTCGCCCTTCTTGTCGTAGGCGGCCTGCGCGGCGGCGCGGGCGACATCCTCGGCGGCGACACCGCTCGCGGACAGCGAGGCGGCAGTGCGGTCGGACGTGGCAACGAAACTCTTGTGCTCCACACCTTCAAGAATCTGCTCGTCAGTCATGGTCTCGTCGGCCATGGAATACCTCTTTCTAGACACACCCGAGCTAGCGCAGCTGGGCGTAATGGTTGTAAATCGTAATAGCCGTGGGATAAAGATAGCGCCCGGACTGGATCACATAGACCAGACCCTGCGCAAAACAGGAGAAGAACAACTCGTCAAGCGTCGACTCCCCCACCATCTTGCGCAGCGCGTGGGCATAATCACCATGGCGGTTGGGTTCGATGGCATCTGCCACAAAGACCACCATATCGAGCGGCGTCATGTCGCAGGCACCCACGGTGTGACGGTCGACGGCCTGGAAAACGGCCGGCGACAGCTCGGGAAAAAGCTGCGGAAGCTCATAGGCGGCAACCGGGCCATGCAAAAGCGGCGTCGCGGCGGAAGGAGAGCCGGCAACCTTGATGCCGTAGTGCAACGCGCGGGCCACGAGCTCGTCGTCGGAGAGAACCTTATCCCAGTCGTGAATCAGGCCGGCGGCGGCGGCATCAAAGCGGTCAACGCCGTAGACCTCGGCAAGATGAAGTGCGGTCTCGGCAACACCCAGCGAATGCACATAGCGCTTGCGCTTATCTTTCATGCGAACATCGAGCAGCTCTTGAATGCGCTTGAGCAGCGCGCGCTCATCGCCCTCAAACTGATCCTCTACCGGCAACGTAGCCCCCATCACTCAAAATCTTCTTGACCCAGATCGACATACAAACTGCGCTTGCGAATGTAGCCGAGCACAGACTCGCTCGTAAGATAGCGCACGCTCATGCCGCGGGCAACTCGCTTACGAATGTTCGTCGAGCTGATCGCCAGTGCCGGAATCTGAATATAGCGCACATCGAACGGCAGCCCCGACTCTTTGATTCGGGCACGCGCCGTATCGATATCAAAGCCCGGTCGCGTCGCCGCAATAAAGGTAGCAAGCTCAGCGATTCGCTCGGCATCATGCCAGGTCACAATATCGATAATCGCGTCGGCACCCGTAATAAAGTAAAGCTTTACCTGCGGCGGGTAAAAGTCGCGAAGGGCATGAAGCGTATCGGCCGTATAGGTTACGCCCGGACGGTCAATCTCGAACCGGCTCGCCAAAAAGGCCGGGTTCGCGGCGGTGGCGAGGACCGTCATGGCATAACGGTCCTCGGCAGGCGTCACCGGCTTGTCAAGCTTAAAGGCGGGAGAACCCGCCGGCATAAAGAGCACGGCGTCCAAGTCGAGCGACTCGCGCGCCTGCTCGGCAGTCACCAGGTGCCCGTAATGAATCGGGTCGAATGTGCCACCCATAATGCCAAGCCGAAACTCTTTGCCATCTTTTATGGGCAGCTCGGGCAAACCGATTCCATCGCGCAGCGACATGGCTTACTCGCCCTCCGAGGTCTCGGCATCGTCCGCGGCATCCGCCGCATCGACAACCTCGACGCCCTCATCCGCAGCATCGGCCACGTCAATGGCCTCAACGGCAACGTCCTCGCCAGCGTCCTCGAGCTCCTCGTACTCCGAGAAGTCCTCAGCGCCCTCAAAGTCAAAGGCACGCTGGCAAATGCGGACCTCGTCGCCCGCACGGCAACCGGCCTTCTCGAGCGCGTCGTCAACACCCATACGCGCAAACTTGTGCTGCAGGTAGATGACGGCTTCCTCGTTTTCCCAGTCGGTCTGGATGACCATGCGCTCGATGGCACGACCGACCACGCGGAAGGCATGGGGCTCTTCCTGGACAATGCGGAAACGCTTCTCGCGCTGCAGACGGCGGCGCTCCCACTCCTCGTCGCGCAGATCGACCGGCTCATCGGAGACCGCCAGCTCGGCGCGAAGCTTAGCCACCTGCTCGCCCACGGCAAGCATCAGCGTGTTGAGGCCGGCGCCCGTCACGGCGGACACGGCAAAGAACATATGTCCGTCGTCGAGCGCGGCGCGCTTGAGATCGGCAATCTTGTCGGCCGTGCCCGGCGCGTCGCACTTGTTGGCGACGACGATCTGCGGACGCTCCGAAAGCTCGGCGCCATACTGCTCGAGCTCACGGTTGATGATGCGGTAATCCTCAACCGGGTCGCGATCCTCAAAACCGCCCGTCATGTCGACGACATGCATGATGAGCGCCGTACGCTCAATGTGGCGCAGGAACTGGTGGCCCAGGCCCTTGCCCTCGCTCGCGCCCTCGATCAAACCAGGAACGTCGGCAACGACGTAAGAATACTCACCGGCACGCACCATGCCCAGATTGGGCACGAGCGTTGTAAACGGGTAGTCAGCGATCTTGGGGCGGGCGGCACTCATGCGCGCAATGAGCGATGACTTACCCACCGAGGGAAAGCCCACGAGTGCGGCATCAGCCATAAGCTTCATCTCGAGCTCGATCCAGTGCTCCTCGGCCGGTTCGCCCAGCTGTGCGAACGCGGGCGCGCGGCGCACCGACGTCACAAAGTGCGTGTTGCCCAGGCCACCGGCACCGCCGGGCGCCACGACAACGCGCTCGCCATCATGCACCAGATCGGCAATCTCGAACATCGGGGTCTGCGTCTCGGGGTCGAGCTCGCGCACCACGGTGCCCATGGGAACCTTCAGGATCAGGTCCTCGCCGCTCTTACCGTTACGACGGGCACCCTGCCCGTGCGTGCCGCGCTCGGCGCGGAAGTGATGCTTAAAGCGGTAATCGATCAACGAAGACAGCTGAGCATCGGCCTGGATGACGACATTGCCGCCACGACCGCCGTCGCCGCCATCGGGGCCGCCCTTGGGGACAAATGCCTCGCGCCTAAACGACATGCATCCGGCTCCGCCGTCGCCGCCGCACACGTTAATGCGGCTGATATCGGTGAACTGTGACAACAGAATCGCCTCCTACAAAAAGAGGGAGACCCTTGAATCCTAAAACTCAAGTGCCTCCCACATATGTGCTCTATGAAGGGTGAATTACGCGTTCGCGAGCGGGCGTACGCTGACCCTGTGCTTGATACCCTTGTGGAACTCAACGGTACCGTCGACCAGCGCGAACAGCGTGTCGTCCTTGCCACGGCCAACGTTCTCACCCGGGTGGATGTGAGTGCCGTGCTGACGGACGAGAATCGTGCCCGTGGTTACCGTCTGGCCGGCATAGCGCTTCGTGCCAAGGCGCTGACCGCGGGAGTCACGGCCATTACGGGAGGAACCGAGTCCTTTTTTGTGTGCCATTGTGTATACCTACTCTTTCGTTACGAGTGTAATCTACTCGGCGACGGGAGCCTCGGCAACAGCCTCGGCCTCTGCCTTGACAGCCTTCTTGGCGCGGGACGTAGCCTGGACCTTCACGATCTTCAGCTTGGTGAGCTGCTGACGGTGACCCTTCAGACGACGATAGCGCTTACGCTTGTGGAACTTGAAGACCAGCTGCTTCTCGCCCTTGAACTGCTCAACGATCTGAGCGGTAACCTTGGCCTTGGCCAGCTTGTCGGGATCGGTGACGATCTTCTTACCATCGTTGAGGAAGATGACCGGCAGGGTGACCTTGTCGCCCTCATTGCCCTCGATCTTCTCGACGGTGATGACATCGTCGGTGGCGACCTTGTACTGCTTGCCGCCCGTGTTAACGATTGCGTACATGTTTACTTGCCCTTCATGCATCAGTTAGTGCAACAGCCGAATATAGTAGCAGGCGAAAATACCCCCGTCAACGAGTATGTGGAGCAAATCCACAAGTTCGCACAGGTATGGGGCTGACGAGTCGGCCCTCGTCGTCCTCGCATGCTTGATTCTGACGCTCGACATCGTAGGAGCAGATGGTCACGAGGTCTTGCATACCGGTGGAAACAATAGGTGCATCCACGCCCGGGGTCAAGCCCTGCAACAAAACATCAGCTGCAGAAAGCAAAATTTCCGGACGCATGGAGCCCTCGTTATCGGCATGGGTGTCGAGCATGAGCACTAAATGGTCCGGGCGCTCCCCCGCCGTGAGCTCATAGCCCACGAGCGTGTGATCCAAATCCAAGCGCTTGCTCTTTTTTCCGCGCGCGTAGTCGATGCCATGGTCCGCGCGCAGCGTGTCGATCGCACGACGCACCTCGTCGGCGCTTACGGGCGCCTCGGGATCCAAGTGCAAATCGATGCGATACGACAAGCGCGTGAGCTGCGCCGTCAACGCCGGCGTGCGCACGTCGATGTACGCCGCCTCGATGGGTGCCAGATCGGCCGGAGAGGCCGCAGCCAGGCGCCCAAACGCCTCGTCGAGCGCCACGAACTCGGTCATAAACAGGTCATACCACTCGCAGGTCGACGACGTACCCACCGGTAGCGCCGAAGAGAAGCCCACGCGCATGTGAGGAGAGAAACCCTGCGTGACGGCATAGGGAAGTCCCGCACGGCGCACGATGCGCTCAATGGTATGGATTACTTCGAGATGGCCCAGGTACTTAAGGCGATCGCGCTTGCCATAGCGAACACGAAGCCTAAAGAGCGTGGGGTTGTCGGTCAGGCGCTCACTCATGCGCGATCACCCATCAATACATTCTTGGCGTGGAGCGTGGGGCAGATTCCGCAGCCGGTGCA
Source organism: uncultured Collinsella sp. (assembly GCA_902490245.1). Lineage (GTDB taxonomy): Bacteria > Actinomycetota > Coriobacteriia > Coriobacteriales > Coriobacteriaceae > Collinsella. Next base: position 1,812 of record CABUDB010000072.1, on the reverse strand, counting down.
CGACGTGCGGGTGCAGTCGGGAGTCGTGACACCCTCGAGCGAGCGACGGTACTCGCGCTCGAGGAAGCCGCGCGTGCAGCCGGGGCTCACGTGCTCCCACGGCAGGCGCCAGTCCAACTCGTAGGGCAGGTGCACGAGCTCATTGAGGTCGATGCCGTTTTTGGCAGCAGCCTCCTTCCAGTTATCGAGCGAGAAATGCTCTACCCAGGCGTCAAAGCGAGACCCCGAGCGCCAAGCATCGATGATGACGGGCGTCATGTCACGACCGGCGCGGGACAGCGCGGCCTCGATGAGCGAGGTCTCGGCATCGTGGTAATGCACGCGGACGGCACGGTTGCGAACGCTCGTGATAAGCAGCTTCTGGCGACGCTTGACGTCGTCGTAGTCGAGCTGCGGGCACCACTGGAACGGCGTGGCAGCCTTGGGGATAAACACCGAAACCGAGATGGACACCGAGATCGAGCCGCGACGAGCCTTGGGCACCACGGAACGACCGAGCTCCAGCACGTGATCGGCCAGATTGGCGATGGCCACGATGTCCTCGTCGCGCTCGCCGGGAAGGCCCATCATGAAGTAGAGCTTCATGCGGTTCCAGCCGGCCTCGAAGGCCGCCTTGGCCGCACGGTCCAGGTCCTCCTCGGTCACGTTCTTGTTAATAATGTCGCGCATGCGCTGGCTGCCGGCCTCGGGTGCGAACGTCAGGCCGCCCTTCTTTTCGCCGGCGACCGACTCGGCCATATCCACGCCAAACGAATCCAGGCGCTGCGACGGAATAGACACGCGAATACCCGTATCCTCCAGGCGGCGGTTGAGCCTGCCGAGCACGTCGCGAATGCAGGAGTGGTCGGTCGTGGAGAGCGAGGTCAGCGACACCTCGTCATAGCCGGTCTTTTCCAGACCCTGAATCACCGACGAGACGATCTGGTCAGCCGAGCGCTCGCGCACCGGGCGATACGTCATGCCGGCCTGGCAAAAACGACAGCCGCGGGCGCAGCCGCGAAGAATCTCGATAGACAGGCGGTCGTGGACCAGCTGCGCATAGGGTACGCACGACTGCGACAGCGGATTCGTGGCGCTAAAATCCTCGACGACGCGTTTGTAGACCACGGTCGGCGCATCCTTGCCTTCACGCGGCACGGTGTAGCCATGCGGCGAGCAGGGCTCGTCGTGACGAACCTCATAGAGCGACGGCACGTAGTTGCCGGCAATGGATGCAAGCTGCTCAACAATCTGCGCGCGCGGGACCCCTTCGTCACGCAGGCGGCGATGCAGCTGGCAGGTCTCGAGCAGCGATTCCTCGCCCTCACCGATGAGGATGGCATCGAAGAAGGCCGCGTACGGCTCGGGGTTGTACACCGAGGGGCCGCCGGCGATGATGATGGGGTCGTCTTCACCTCGGTCGGCCGCCAACAGCGGAATGCCAGCGAGGTCGAGTGCCTCGAGGAAGTTCGTCACCGCCATCTCGTGCGGCACATGCAGGCCGACGATATCAAACGAAGCGACCGGCGCTGCACCCTCGAGCGAGAGCAGCGGAATGCCCGCCTCGCGCATGGCGTCACCCATATCGGGCCACGGCACATAGCCACGCTCGCAGGAGATGCCCTCGGCCTGGTTAAGAATGTTGTAGAGGATGGCGATGCCCTGGTTGGGCAGACCGACCTCGTACACATCCGGATAGATCAGGCAGCAACGGTAGTCGGCATCGGCCTTGGAAAGCGTGCCCCACTCGTGATCGATATAGCGGCTCGGCTTCTCGACCTTGGCGAGCAACGGCTCAATTAAATGAAAACAGTCTTGGTACGGAACGCGCAA
>CABUDB010000071.1 GCA_902490245.1 uncultured Collinsella sp. | reverse complement strand
AGATAGAGGCACAACAGAATAAGGGCTACAGGCTCATGGCAGCGCCGGATCTGATTCCGGTGTTCGAGCTGCTCTATGTACGCTTTCTGCCTGCAGCGTTGGTCATGTTCGCCGTCTTCCACAAGCGCATCACTGCACATTTCAACGCTCGCAATCTGATTGTTGGCCTGAGTATGGGCGTGCTCATGTGGGCGGCCTATGCGTTGCAGACGGTCGGTCTGGCATATACTACGGCGGGCAAGAATGCTTTTTTGACGGGCACGTATTGCATCCTCGTGCCGTTCGCGAGCTATTTTCTGAGCGGAGAAAAACTCACCCGCTATAACCTGGGCGCGGCACTGCTGTGCTTGGCGGGCATTGGCTTGGTGGCGCTCGATAGCGTCGAGTTCAACATCGGTGACGTCATTACGCTGGCAGGCGCGGTCTTCTTCGCCATCCAGATGGCGGTGACCGCCAAGTACGGTCGCAAAATGGACATCAACGTTATCACGTTTTGGATGTTTGTGGGCAACGGCGTGCTGAGCCTGGTTTCGTCGCTGTTATTCGAGACCCAGGCGCCTCTGTCCGTGTGGACGCCGAACTTTATCGGTGTGATGGCGTTTCTCTCGGTGGGCTGCACATGCGTGGCTCTGCTCATCCAAAACGTCGGCCTGGCGCATGTCCCGGCTTCGACGGGCTCACTGCTCCTTTCGATGGAGTCGCCTTCGGGCGTGTTGTTTTCGGTGCTGCTGATGGGGGAGGCGCTCACCTCGCGCCTGCTCGCCGGCTTCGTGCTTATCTTCCTGTCGATTATCTTGAGTGAGACTCACTTCGATTTTTTGCGCAAAAAGCCGCGCCCGCAATTGTAAACAACTTGTTGCGCCGCCCTCCCGGGGCGGCATTTTTTATGCGTCGCCCTTAAAGTTGTACCTTGCACTTTACGTTATCAAAGTGCTTGCTGCAAAAACGTTACTGGAGGGCATCTATGGCACCAGCTTTGTCCGATTTTCAACCGCAACCAGCGCCCAAGGCTACCGCAGCGGCGCAGGCCGCTATCGGTGACGGTCTTGTTGCAGAAGCTCAGACTTTTGCAGAGGAGCTTGCTGTGTGGCGACACGATCTACACCAGATGCCCGAGCTGGGTAATAGCCTCCCACAGACCTCTGCGTATATCCAAGCGCGCCTGACCGAGATGGACATCCCATTTGCCACGCTCGTTGATGGTTCCTGCGTTGTGGGCCTTGTCGGCGCCGGTGCCGCCACGGCCCAAGACAATGGCGTCTGCACGGACGAACAGGCCGGTACGGTCATCATGCTCCGTGGCGATATGGATGCCCTGCCTGTTGCCGAGGAGTCGGGCGAGCCCTTTGCATCCACCAACGGCTGCATGCACGCTTGCGGTCACGATATGCACGCGACGGCGCTGCTTGGTGCGGCTCGTATGCTCAAAGCGCGCGAGGCAGAGCTTGTTGATGCCAACGCTACGGTTAAGTTGCTGTTCCAGCCGGGCGAGGAAACCTTTGAGGGTGCCCGCGCCGCCATCGCCGACGGTCTGCTGCAGAACCCGCGTCCTCAGGTCGCCTTTGCCATGCATGTCAATAGCCAGTCGCCGCTTGGCCTGGTGCTCTACGGCAGCCCGGCGCTCTCGGGCGTGTACGGTTTTCGCATCACGCTTCAGGGCAAGGGCGGCCATGGCTCGAGCCCCGAGATCTGCATCGACCCCATCACGGCCGGCGTCCATGTACATCTGGCGCTTCAGGAGCTCATCTCCCGCGAGGTGCCGGCGGCCAAGGAGGTCGCGCTTACCGTTGGTAAGTTCGCCGGCGGTCTGGCCGCAAATGTCATCCCCGACACTTGTGTGCTCGAGGGAACGCTGCGTGGCTTCGACGTCGAGCTCATAGAGCACCTCAAGACCCGCATCGCCGAGGTCGTCAACGGCGTGGCCGCAACGTACCGCACGCCGGCGACCCTCGAGACGCTCTCGGATGTTCCCCCGCTCGTACTCGATGACGACATGACCCAGGCGTCGCTTGGCTACGTGGGCGCGGTGCTGCCCAAGGCCGCCTTCCTGCCGCTGTTCCACGCCATGGCAAGCGAGGACTTCGCGTTGATTTCGAGCGAGATTCCGAGTGCGTACTTTACCGTGGGCGCTGCCGTGACTGATACGGACGAGCATTTTGCTCAGCATCATCCCAAGGCACGTTTTAGCGATGCCGAGCTTCCCCTTGGCGCCGCGGTTTATGCCGCCGTCGCTTTGGGCTATATCGCTGACCACAAGGAGTAATCCATAGCCCAGCAGCATAAATTCTTCTCCGGTTGGCTCGTCGTGGCCTCCGGCTTTGTCATCATGGCCACGGTCGTTATCGCCAAGATTTCGCTCGGCGCGATCTATGACCGTTTTGGCCTGCGCTTTGGCAATATCCTTGGCTCCGTTGCGTGCATTATCGCCTGCGTGGCGTTGTGCTTCCCGACGACGGACCTCGGTACCATCGTGGCCGCGGTGAGCTTTGGTATCGGAACGTGCATGGGCACCATCACGCCTACCATCGCCGCGTCCAAGCAGTTTGGCATGGCCGACCTCGGCAAGGTCACGGCACTATTACCTCGCTCGAGATGGTCGGCGGCACCGTGGGCGCCATTGTCTCGGGCGTGTTGTTCGATGTCACGGGCTCCTTTGCGAGCACCTGGATTGTGTGCCTGGCGTGCTCCGTGGTCATGCTTGTGTTCCTGCTAGCATCCGAGCCTATCGCCGCCAAGTTGCGCGCGAGCGTGGCGGGGGAGTAGATAGGCCAAAGCGCATTGCCGCTTGTCCGCTTCGTCCGTGGCTACCGCGGCGGCGCATCTGGCCGAACGAGCCCCCATACCCTCGTTCGGTCAGACGCGTCGCCGCTGTATGTGTTTGTGCCGTATAATGACCGTTACCTATGACGCGATACAAAAGAAAGGTGTTTGCCCATGCAGGCACAGAAGGCGGAGGGAACCCGCGACCTTATCGGCGCCGAGATGCGCGCCTGGCAAAAGATGCAGCAGATCGCTGCCGGCGTGTTCGAGCCGTTTGGCTTTAAACCCATCGAGACGCCCGCGATCGAGCAGGTGGACGTGTTTGTCCACGGTATCGGCCAGTCGACCGACGTCGTGCGCAAGGAAATGTTCCGCGTGTTCAGCGGTGCCAACCTGGAGCGCGTCTTTACCGAGGGCACCGACACCAAACTCAAGCCCAAGCAGCGCCTGGCACTTCGCCCCGAGGGCACGGCCGGCGTGGTGCGCGCTGTCGTGGAGAACAACCTGGTGCCTCAGGGCTCCACGCCGTTTAAGGCCTACTATGCCGAGGCCATGTTCCGCGGCGAGCGTCCTCAGAAGGGTCGCCTGCGCCAGTTCCACCAGGTAGGCATCGAGTGGCTCGGCGCTCCCGATCCGGCGGCAGACGCCGAGTGCATCATTATGCTCATGGAGTTCTACAAGCGCCTGGGCTTCGATCTTTCCAAGCTTCGTCTGCTCATTAACTCGATGGGCGATGCCCAGTGCCGTCCGGCCTATCGCGAGCAGGTCAAGCAGTTCATTCTCGATCACGCCGACGAGATGTGCGATGAGTGCCGCGAGCGCGCCGAGCTTAACCCGCTGCGCGCCTTCGACTGCAAGAACGAGCACTGCCGCGAGATCATGGCCGAGGCCCCGCTGATGGGTGACAATCTGTGCGACGAGTGCCGCGAGCACTACGAGCAGGTCAAGCGCTATCTGGATGCCGCCGGCATCGAGTATGTCGAGGATCCCACCCTGGTGCGCGGCCTTGACTACTACACCCGTACCGTCTTTGAGGTCGAGGCCCCCGGCGTTGGCGTCGGCTCCATCGGTGGCGGCGGTCGCTACGACGGCTTGGTCGAGCTCGAGGGCGGCAAGCCCACGGCAGGCGTCGGCTTCGCCGTCGGTTTTGAGCGCGCCCTGCTGGCCCTGCAGGCCTTTGACAGCGACCTGGGTGCCGAGGAGGCCCCGTGCGTCTACGTCGCCAACGCCGGCAAGGAGTTGCGCCAGAACGTCTTTACCATCACGCAGGAGCTTCGCGCCGCAGGCATCGTGACCGAGGCAGACTATCAGGGCCGTTCGCTCAAGGCTCAGTTTAAGCAGGCCGACAAGGTGGGCGCCAAGCTCATTTTGGTCTTGGGCGGCGACGAGCTTGCCGCCGGCAAGGTCAAGGTGCGCGACATGGAGAGCCATGACGAGGTTCTCGTCGATCTGGCCAACGTGGTCGAGGCGGTTCGCGAGCGCCTGTAGCGCATGTTTTTTGAGCTGTGGACTCACTAAAAAGTTCAGCTTATTGCGAGCGATTGTTACGGGGGTGTTTCGCTTTTATGCGGAATGCCCCCGTTTACGTATGCCGCCCACCGAGAAATACGACCATTTAGGGCAAAAACCCTTGCAATGCAGAAAATACTTTTGTGTGGTAAAGCGCAATCAGTGTCGAAAGTATTTCTCAAGCGCCTATAATGAATACCGCATGTTACGTGCATAGAAGGAGGAATGGGAGGAAACGTGGCTGAGAACCTAAGCAACCAGTCTGTACCCGAAGCCGCGGCGCGCGTCGCTGCCGTGGTCAACCGCCTCGTTAACCGAATCGGCTCGAATGCCGAGTCCAGGGAGCGTCTCGCCGAGATCGAGATCCCCGAGGAGCTGCGCGATAATCTGGCGCTGTTCCTGCGCCTGGAGCGCCGTGTGCTTAGCGAGTATGATCCCGAGATCGCGGACCTGTTCGACAAGATTTTGACAGCCGAGATTGTGGCCAACGCCGGAAACCCCGGCACCCGTGCTGCCGACGAGTCCGTCGACGAGCAGGGCGTGCCCACCGCCGACGAGCCCACCGTCGTGGCATTCCGTGAGGTCGTCGATCTGATCGACAGCCTGCCGCTCGATAAGCAGCAGGTCATCGTCCGCGCCTTTACGAGCTTCTTCCACCTGGCAAACCTGTCGGAGGAGAACTACCGTGTGGCGCAGCTGCGCGAGCGCGAGGCCGGCGCATCGACCGATACCGAGGTCGATCCCGCCAACGAACTCACCGTCGCCTATCACCAGTTGGTAAACGAGATGGGTGTCGAGGGCGCCAACGAGCTGCTCGGCAAGCTCGAGTTCCACCCTGTCTTTACCGCACATCCCACCGAGGCCCGTCGTAAGGCCGTCGAGGGCAAGATTCGCCGTATCTCCAACCTGCTGGAGGAGCGTCCGCGCCTGGGCGGCTCCGACCTGGTGGAGAACGAGCGCCATATGCTGCAGGAGATCGACGCCCTGGTGCGTACGAGCCCCATCGCGCTCAAGAAGCCCACGCCGGTCGAGGAAGCCGATACCATCATCGACATCTTCGATAACACGCTGTTCGACGTTATCCCCGTCATCTATCGTCGTTTTGACGACTGGGTGCTGGGGGACAAGGCCGGTACCGTGCCGCCGCTGTGCCCGGCATTCTTCCATCCCGGCAGCTGGATCGGCTCCGACCGCGACGGTAACCCCAACGTCACCGCCAAGGTGAGCCGCGAAGTCGCCGCCAAGTACTTTACGCACATGGTGCTCAAGCTCGAGGACAAGTGCCGCCGCATCGGCCGCAACCTCACGCTCGAGGCCACCTACAGCAAGCCGTCTGCCGAGCTCATCAACCTGTGGAACCATCAGGTCGAGATGAGCGCCCAGTACACCGCACGTGCCGAGCTGATCTCCGAGCACGAGCCGCATCGCGCCGTCATGCTCGTCATGGCCGATCGTCTGAACGCCACCGTGCGCCGTATCACCGACACGATGTATCACAGCGCCGATGAGTTCCTGGATGACCTGCGTGTCGTCCAGCGTTCGCTGGCTGCCTGCGGTGCCGTCCGTGCTGCCTACGGCCCGGTCCAGACCATCATCTGGCAGGTCGAGTCCTTCGGCTTCCACATGGTCGAGATGGAGTTCCGTCAGCACTCCGTGGTGCATGCCCGCGCCCTCAAGGATATCCACGAGAACGGTATCCATGGCGACCTGCAGCCCATGACGCGCGAGGTCATCGACACCTTCCGTGCCATCGGTTCCATCCAAAAGCGTTACGGCAAGAAGATGGCGCACCGCTACATCATCTCGTTCACCAAGAGCGCTCAGCACGTGGCTGACGTCTTTGAGCTGGCCCACCTGTCCTTCGCGCACGAGGAGGATGTCCCCGAGCTCGACGTGATCCCGCTGTTCGAGCAGCTCGAGGACCTCGAGGGCTGCGTCGACGTGCTCGACCAGATGCTTACGCTGCCCGTGGTGCAGAAGCGCCTTGCCCAGACCAACCGCCGCATGGAGGTCATGCTGGGCTATTCCGACTCCTCCAAGGATGCCGGTCCTACCACGGCCATGCTCGCGCTGCACTCCGCGCAGGAGCGTATTGCCAAGTGGGCAGAGAAGAACGATATCGACCTGGTGCTCATGCACGGTCGCGGCGGTGCCGTGGGCCGTGGCGGCGGTCCGGCCAACAAGGCCGTGCTGGCGCAGCCCAAGGGTTCGGTCAACTGCTTCTTTAAGCTCACCGAGCAGGGCGAGGTCATCTTTGCCCGTTACGGCAACCGCACGCTGGCTCAGCGCCATGTTGAGTCCGTTGCCGCCGCAACGCTTTTGCAGTCGGCCCCGAGTGTCGAGAAGACCAACACCGAGACCACGCAGAAGTTCTGGGATATGGCCGAGAAGCTCAACGCTGCAAGCCACGAGCGCTATCTGGACCTGCTGAACACCGAGGACTTTACACCGTGGTTCTCGACCGTGACGCCGCTGACCGAGGTCGGTCTGCTGCCGATCGGCTCGCGTCCCGCCAAGCGCGGCTTGGGTGCCAAGTCGCTCGACGACCTGCGTACCATTCCGTGGATCTTCAGCTGGAGCCAGGCGCGCATTAATCTGGCCGCTTGGTACGGCCTGGGTACCGCCTGCGAGCAGTTTGGCGATCTGGACCAGCTTAAGGCTGCCTACCAGGAGTGGCCGTTCTTCCGCACCTTTATCGACAACATCGAGATGTCGATCGCCAAGACTGACCAGCGCATCGCCAAGATGTATCTGCACCTGGGCGACCGCCAGGATCTGTCCAAGAAGGTCTTCACCGAGATGCAGCTCACGCGTAAGTGGGTCCTTGCCATCGTCGGTGACGAGTGGCCGCTGCAGCGTCGTCGCGTGCTCGGCTGCGCCGTTCGCGTGCGTAACCCCTACGTCGACGCCCTGTCCATCGCCCAGGTCCGCGCCCTTCGCGAGGTGCGTATGAACCAGGACGAGATGGCCGAGGAGAAGAAGGCCGAGTACATGAGCCTGATTCTTTCGACTGTGACCGGCGTCTCGGCAGGACTGCAGAACACGGGGTAATCGATAGCCCTGTGGCTCTCACCGGGACCCGACGGGTTTCCCTCTGAATGCGTCCTCAGATCGGAAGAGCGTCGTGTAGGGAAAGAGTGTAGATCTCGGTGGT
>CABUDB010000070.1 GCA_902490245.1 uncultured Collinsella sp. | reverse complement strand
ACCACCGAGATCTACACTCTTTCCCTACACGACGCTCTTCCGATCTGGACAGATGGTTAAAATTATGTTAGCGTCACACGGAAATCTGGCAGCAGGAATGCTTTCGTCAGCAGAAATGGTTTTTGGAAAGCAGGATAATGTCAGTGTTATATGTGCATATGTAGACGGAGAAGATGATGTATCGACAAGAATAAAAGGTTTCATTGATAGCATTGCACCGGATGACAGCTGGATCATTTTTACAGATTTATTTGGTGGAAGTGTGAATAATGAGTTTATGAAGTATATTTCTAATCCGCAAATAAGGCTTATTGCTGGAATGAATCTGGCACTTGTTATAACAGCAATGTCTATAGCAGAAATGAAAAATGATGCTGCTGAGGTTGAGGAAGAACTTTTGGGTATAGCAGACAGTGTAATAAATTTTTGTAGTAGGACAGGTATTGATTCGTTAGAAGATGACGAATTTTAAAGAAAGGGGTATATAGGATGATAGTAAATGTCAGAGTAGACCATCGTTTACTACATGGACAGGTTGCAATGGCCTGGAATCAGGTATTAGGAAGTGATTGCATTTTAATAGCCAATGATAGTGTGCCAAACGATGAAATCAGAAAAGCTGGAATAAAACTTGCAAAACCAGCGAATACAAAGCTTGTTATAAAGAATATGGATGCTTCTGTAGGGTGATGCTTGCGGAGCAGGCAGCGATGTCGCCCGGCGTGCCGACACAGACGATTTGTCCGCCTGCGTCGCCGCCGCCCGGGCCCATGTCGATCACGTAATCGGCATTACGGATAAGATCGAGGTCGTGTTCGATCACGATAACCGTGGCGCCCTTGGCAACGAGACCGTCGAACACGCTCAGCAGCACCTGAACATCGAGCGGGTGCAGGCCGATCGTGGGCTCGTCGAACACAAACACGGCATCATCCTGCACGCGGCCCATCTCGCTCGCGAGCTTAAGACGCTGCGCCTCGCCGCCCGAAAGCGCCGGTGTGGGCTCGCCAAGTGTGAGATAACCCAAGCCCAGGTCGTGCAAGGTCTGCAAGCGCGCCTGAACCTTCTTGAGTCCCACCGTGGCGTCGAGGGCCTCGTCCACACTCATGTCCATAAGCTGCGGCAACGTCAGCAAGCTCCCGTCCTTGCCCTCGCGATGGATATGCGAAGCCGCATCTGCATAACGTGAGCCGCGACATGCCGGGCAGACGATCTCGACGTCGGGCAAAAACTGCACGTCGAGCGATATCGAACCCGTGCCATCGCACGTAGGGCAGCGCAAAGCGCCAGTGTTGTAGCTAAATGCGCCTGCCTTGTAGCCGGCTGCCTTGGCCTCGGGCGTGCGGGCGAAGGCGCGACGCAGTTCATCATGGATGTCGGCATAAGTCGCTACCGTCGAACGCACGTTGGCACCGATGGGCGTGGCGTCTATCAGGTTGGCACGTGCAATGCCCTCGGCATCGACCCAACGCACGTGTTTTGGCAGGCGCTCGCCGGCTGCCTGCGCCTTAAGTGCCGGGATGAGTGTCTCGAGCACCAACGTCGTCTTACCCGAACCCGAAACGCCCGTCACCGCGACAAGGCGACCGCGCGGGATATCGACTTCGAGCGGTTTGACGGTATGGATGGCATCGGTCGCCATGCGGATATGGCCCCGGTCAAACATTTCGTCGTCAGGCACCTGCGGACGCAAGCGCTCAGGCTCCGAGCGCAAAAATGGGGCGATGCGGCTGCCCTGCGATTCTTCGACCTCGCCTACCGCGCCCGCGGCGATCACATTGCCGCCGCCTGCTCCGGCAACGGGGCCCATCTCGACCAGATAGTCGGCTTCCGCCAGTACGCGCGTGTCGTGGTCGACAACGACCACGGTGTTGCCGTCATCCACCAAATCGCGCATCACGCCTACCAGGCCGTCGACATTGGCAGGATGCAAGCCAATCGAGGGCTCGTCCAGCACATAGAGCACGCCCGTCGATCGGTTACGCACCACGCGGGCGAGCTGCACGCGCTGACGCTCGCCCGTGGAGAGCGTGGCACCGGCGCGGTCGAGCGAAAGGTAATCGAGGCCCAGATCGACCAGTCGACGGGCCGTGCTCAAAAACGAATCGCAGATATCCGTCGCCATGGGCTGCATCTCGGCCGGCAAGGATGCGGGCACCCCGCGCACCCACTCAATCGCCTCACCCAGCGTCATAGCCGCGGCCTGCGCCAGATTGATACCGCGCACCTGGGGATGGCGTGCGGCCTCGGAGAGACGCGTGCCGCCACAGTCACGGCATGGCCCCTCGCGCAAAAAGCGCGCCACGCGCTTGAGGCCCTTGTCGTCCTTAACCTTGGCGAGCGCATTCTCGACGGTATAGACAGCGTTGTAATAGGTAAAATCGAGCGGCGTGGCGCCCTCGCCGTTTTTGGGAACGTAGAGAATGTGCTTTTTAACCGCCGGACCGTGGAACACGATGTCGCGCTCTTGAGGCGTGAGCTGGTTAAACGGCACGTCGGTGCGCACGCCCATCTCGCCAGCCACCTGCTTCATCAGATCCCACATGAGTGTGCCCCAAGGAAGCACCGCGCCCTCGTTGATAGTCTTGGACTCGTCGGGCACCAGGCTCGCCTCGTCCACCTCGCGCATGACGCCGGTACCGCCACAGGTGGGACATGCACCGCCGCTATTGAAAGCCAAATCCTCGGCACTCGGCGCGTAGAACTCGCGGCCACATGTCGGACACGTGAGCGACAGGCCTGCAGCCACGTTAAGGCTCGGCTCCACGCGCGCCCCGCAATGTGGGCACACGTGATGGGCGCAACGGCTAAAGAGCAGACGCAGACTATTGTTGAGCTCGGTCATGGTACCAAAGGTCGAGCGCACGCCCGGCACGCTCGGACGCTGGTGCAGCGCGAGCGCCGCCGGCACGTGCAATACCTCATCCACCTGGGCGTGCTCGGCCTGTGTCAGACGACGTCGAGTATAGGTGCTGAGTGCTTCCAAGTAGCGACGCGAGCCCTCGGCATAAAGAACCCCCAGCGCCAGCGAGCTCTTGCCCGAGCCCGACACGCCGGCAATACCCACGAGCTTTCCCAGCGGAATATCGATATCGATGTCCTTAAGGTTATGGACGCGCGCACCACGCACCTCGATAGCCTGCGGGCTCATCTTCTGTTCCGTCACCTTTATCACCCTACTCATGCCATAAAATGCGATCGCGAATGTACTCGCCCAGCATGGGCACGGTAAACCGGACAAGGCCGTATCCGGCAGCCTCGACGACGCGCTCGCGAATCAGACTTGCACGATATTTACTCGCCCAGCTCTAGGTACGGTCACAGCGTTCAATGATATCCGCCGTGCGCGTCGGCTTGTCCTCGTCAACCGCCATAGCCTCGATAAAGAGGCGCTGAGGGCTGCGCAGACCGTAATACAGAGGTGCGTCAACCGCTTCGTAGAACTCGGAGACGGCATCCGCATGGCCATTCTCGACATCGCGCCTTTCGATGACCTGCGAGCCACGCCGGACAGCAGACCGCCACATGTAATAGCCCACCAGCTGAACCATATAGGGATGCCCCATGCTCTTGCGCGCCGCAAGGTCCGCCGTCTCCGCGTCAACGTAAAGACCAGCGTCTTTGACCGTCTGGATATACGAATCGCGCACTTTGGGCAAAGATATTGCCCCCAACGTACGCTGCTGGGCACGCCGCAAAAACGTCACGCTCGGCTCTTCGAGCAGATCGTCAACCATACTGGGCAAGCCGGCGAACGCCAGCGCAAGACCGCGCTGGTCGCTATCGGGCAAGCCCGTGGCATCCTGGTCTCCGAGCACCTGCTGATAGAGGACGGCAAAAGCCGCCAGTTCCTCGATAGACGCCGATTGTGCCTCGTCAATCGCAAACAAGACGCCCTTGCCCGGACCGAGCTTCTTGAGACGCTCGTTGACCAGCCCTCGCAATGTCTCGCCTTTTGCCCGCGCCGCCTCGACCGACATCCGGCCAAACGACGGCCCAAACTCCATTGACGTCACAACGGGTTTATTCGAGCGAAGCGCGTCGACCAAGCGGTCGCACAAACCAAGCGAAGCGGAATCGGAGACAACCGCCCATCCGCGCTCGCTGGCTAGACGTTGCAGCTCCCGCAGGAGAACCGTTTTGCCATAGCCGCGGTTTCCCGTAATGAGCATGAGCCTGCCCGGCGCTCCGGCGCCGTTGTCGAGCCCTTCCTCAAAATCTTCGATGACCGACTCGCGACCGATGAGTATCGGAGGCCGCTTACCAGCTGTGGGCTTAAAGGGATTTGGATTCATATCGGCCTCCTCGGATTGGCAAACCCTGGTAACAGTTATACCAACTTATACCGAGTTATACCAATAGCATGTGACAAAGGAACTGCCCCTTTGTCACATGTGGCCGAAAAACTCGGCGTCTGCTGCTCGCCAGGGGCGGAAGGTGGCGGGATCGACCTTTACGTGCGCCGCAGCGGGTGCGTCGTACCATTTGACCGTGTAGCCGGCGCCGTGGGCGCAAAAGACCGAGTCGGGCGTGTTGGGCAGATCGGCCTCGGGCTCGTAGGCGGCAGCCTCGATTACGCGCTCGCCATCATGGCAAGCCGCATAACCGGCGAACTCCAGGTACAGATGCCCGCGACCGCTCGTGTAGGCAGCCACCTCCAGCGCATAATCTTGCACCTCGGATGCCGGAACGCGACCCACAAGCTTCGCCCGGTCTCCCGCCATCGTCGGCGGCTCGTACTCGGCACTCATGCGCGTGGCATCCGAGAGCGCCCGGCCCACGCACTCCCCCGGCACTCGAGCTCAAAGCGATACCACGGCTCCAACAACACCGCCGCGCCGGCCTCGCGCGCCTGCATCAAACCCTGGCGAATCGCGCGGTACGTGGCCTGGCGAAAATCGCCGCCCTCGGTGTGTTTGGCATGCGCGCGGCCGCCCGTGAGCGTAATGCGCACATCGGTGATGGGCGAGCCCGTCAGCACGCCCAGGTGGTCGCGCTCCATAGCGTTGGTGAGTGCCAAACGCTGCCAGTTAAGATCGAGCTCGTCGGTCGAGGTCACGGTGCCAAACTGCACACCCGAACCCGCCGGCAACGGCTCCAGGCGCAGATGCACCTCGGCATAGTGGCGCAGCGGCTCAAAGTGGCCCACGCCCTCGACCGGCCGCGAAATAGTCTCCTTATAGAGAATGCCGCCGGGCTCAAACGCAACCGAAAGGCCAAAGCGATCAGCCAACACCCGCTGCACGACCTCGAGTTGCACGGCGCCCATCAACTGCAAATGGATCTGCTCAAGATGCGTATTCCAGCTTACGCCGAGCATGGGATCTTCGTCCGCCAACTCACTCAGCGCTTTAAACACCGCATGAACGTCGTGTTCGCCCGGCAGCACCGTATAGGTGAGGACCGGAGCGATGACGGGCGCATCGCCCGCGGGCTCCGTGCCCAGGGCGTCCCCTGGGCGAACGTGCGCAAGACCCGTCACGGCGCAAATACCGCCAGCAGCAACTTCTTGGGCAAGCTCATACTTCTCGCCGTTATAGATGCGTACCTGATCGACCTTCTGTTCCCACGCCTCGGCACTGGAATGCCCGCTGATCATCTGTTTTGCGCGCAGCGTGCCGCCGGTCACTTTAACCCAAGCCAAGCGCTCGCCACGATCCCCGCGGCTGACACGATAGACGCGCGCGGCAAACTCCGGGAGCCACGCCTGTTCACGCATCAGCGCGCATATGCCATCCAGCAACTCGTCCACGCCTTGGTCCTTGAGCGCCGAGCCGGCAAAGCAGGGAAAGAGCTTGCGCTCGGCAACCATGCGCGACAGCGTTGCGACGGAAAGCTCACCCGCTTCAAGAAACTCCTCGAGTGCCGCCTCGTCCAACGCAGCAGCGTCCTCCTGAACGGCGCCGCCCGCCAGCAGTTCGCTGGCATCCAGGCAGCCTTCGGAAAGACGTTGCCCAAGTTGTGCCAGCAAAACCTCGCGGCCGGGATTCTCCAAATCGATTTTGTTGATATAGATGAACGTCGGGATGTCATAGCGCGCAAGCAGGCGCCACAGGGTTTCGGTGTGCCCTTGTACGCCGTCGTTGGCGCCCACAACCAAAATCGCGTAGTCGAGTGCGCGCAATGTGCGCTCCGCCTCGGCAGAAAAATCGACATGCCCCGGCGCATCAACGAGCATGACGTGGGTATCGCCATGGTCGAGCACGGCCTGCGACGAGAAGATCGTAATGCCGCGCTCGCGCTCGATCGCGTTAGTGTCCAGATGCGAATCGCCATCGTCCACGCGGCCGCGCTTGCGAATACGACCTGCGTTGAACAACATGGCCTCGGCCAGCGTGGTCTTGCCGGCATCGACATGCGCCAAGATTCCAACGACCGCTTGTTTCGACATGGCTCTCCTCTTATTGCAAGCCCATCGCACGCGGCAACGGGCGCTCTCGTTCCACACTGGATGATACAATTTACGGGCCGGCGGGCGAAGCGGGCCCTATCCCCCGACCGAGCTCATCGCCCCGCGTTGCCGCGCAGCGATTTTCGTAGGTTCGCGCCTTGCGAAAGCCGGCACCTCCCCTTTTTGTCTGCCCGGGTTCATCTGGAACGGCAGCGACGCGAGCCCCACAACAACGCGTTTTGCCAAAAAATGGCCCCACCCGGGGCCATTTTCATTTAGATGGAGTGTTGGTATGCGCCTGGGCGCTTATGCCTCGCGCAGCCAGTCAAACGCAACACGCGGTGTGCCGTCCGACACATACACGACGCCGGCGCGCTCGAACCCCGCCTTAACGATCGCACCCTGCATGGGAAGGTTGTCCTGATGCGTGTCGATGCGCAGGTGGTCGGCGCGCTCCTTGGCAAAGACAAACATCGCAGCCGCGATGCCGTGCACGGTGCCGTCGGATGCCACACGGTGCAGCACGGCGTATGGAGTGTCGCTACGCCATTGGCCGCCCTCAATCACGTCATAGCACTCGTCCGGACCCGGTAAAAAGGCAAACGTCGCCACCACGCGGCCGTCGACTTCGCACACGTAACTGCCACCAGCGGCAATATCGGCAGCCAGCTGCTCGGCCGAAGGCGTGCCCTCGGGCCACTGCATGGCGTTGCCATGCGCGCGCATAAAAGCGCGGGCCGCGTCATAGATAGCCATGACGGCGGGAATGTCGGTATCGAGGGTTTTTCTGATCATCACGCGGCGACCTCACGTTTATTGGTATCACTTTGATTGAGCAATGATACCAGCGTTTGAAGAGGGGCGCGAAGCAGATGGGGAGCAAAAAGCGAGCCGCCTGGTCAAAGGCAAAGAGCGAGTTTTTGGGCGCTGCCACCGGCGGCGATATGAGCGATCTGTTTGCGCGCGAAGACGAGCGCCGCGACGCCCTGGACGCCGAGCGCGATGAAGCCTGGCGCTACAAGTCGTGCGAACGCAAAAACCGTTACGACACGCGCGCCGAGGCCGAGGCAGTTATGGCCGACTGCGAAAACCGCGGGCGGCGCGGCCTTGCCTGCTACAAATGCGAATACTGCGGCGGATGGCATCTGACGTCGCACCCCTGGAAATAGGCCCCGCATCGGCACGGCGCTGGCGAAGCGCCGGCCATCGCACGCAAGCTACGGGCGCGGCGGCACCAAAACGTCGTAGCGAACGGCCTTGCCCGCGAGCTGATAGCTCGGCTTAACGCCGGCAAGCAGCGGCCCCTTCACCGGCCGTTTGATAACGACTTTGCGCGGATACACCGCAAGCGCTGCCTGGACCAGCGTCTCCTCGTCGGCGCACGGCTGCTCCAGATGATGCAAAAGCTGAAACTTC
>CABUDB010000069.1 GCA_902490245.1 uncultured Collinsella sp. | reverse complement strand
TCGCTGGGGAGATCGAACATCGTCTGCTGCAGCACGTCCTCGCAAATGGAGCGCAGGCCGCGGGCGCCGGTCTTGCGGGCGAGTGCCATGCGGGCGATCTCGTGCAGGGCCGCGTCCTCAAACTCAAGGTCGACGTCCTCGAGCTGGAACATCTTACGGTACTGGCGCACCACGGCATTCTTGGGCTCGGTCAAAATCGACACCAGGTCGTCCTCGTCGAGCGCCTGCGTCTGGGTGACGACGGGCGTACGGCCCACGAACTCGGGGATCATGCCAAAGGCGTTGAGGTCCTGCGGGAGCACCTGACGCAGCAGGTCGTTCTCGTCGACCGAGGTGGGGCCGGCGATCTCGGAGTTAAAGCCCACGCCCTTGTTGCCCACGCGGTCGGCGATGATCTTGTCCAGACCCACAAAGGCACCGCCGCAGATGAACAGGATGTTGGTCGTGTCGATCTGCAGCAGCTCCTGCTGGGGATGCTTGCGGCCGCCGGTGGGCGGAACGCTTGCCACCGTGCCCTCAAGAATCTTAAGCAGTGCCTGCTGAACGCCCTCGCCCGAGACATCGCGGGTGATGGAGAGGTTCTCGGCCTTGCGGGCGATCTTGTCAATCTCGTCCACGTAGATAATGCCAACCTGCGCGCGCTCGATATCGCCATCGGCGGCGTTGATGAGCTTGAGCAGGATGTTCTCCACGTCCTCGCCCACGTAGCCAGCCTCGGTGAGCGCGGTGGCGTCGGCGATGGCAAACGGCACCTCGAGGATGCGCGCGAGCGTCTGGGCCAGCAGCGTCTTACCGGTACCGGTGGGACCGAGCAGCAGGATGTTGGACTTGGCGAGCTCTACCTCGTCCATATCGTCATCGAACTGCGAGCCCATGTCGTCATCAAAGGCAGACACCGCAGCACCGCCCTCGATCACACGGCGGTAATGGTTGTACACGGCAACCGACATGGCGCGCTTGGCGTCCTCCTGGCCCATGACATAGGCCGAAAGCTCGTCATAGATCTCGTGCGGCGTCGGCACGTGCGTGATGACCTGACGGTCTTCCTCCAGCTCAAAACCCTCGACCTCAGGGTCAACGGCGGGCTGGGACGCAACCTGGCCATGGTCGTTGAGGAAGCCAGGCAGCTTGCCGTTGCGGGCAGCGTCCATAAAGTCCGAAGCCAGCGACTCCTCCAAAATCTCGGAGCAGGCGGCGACGCACTCGTCACAGATAAAGATGTTGGTCGGGCCCTTTACGAGACGACGGACCTGGCCCTGCTCTTTTCCGCAGAAGGAGCAGCGCATGGGATTGCCGTTCTCGTCAAAGTTGTCCTGCATGTTACCTGCCATCCTAGGCGTCCTTCGCGGCGAGATCGCGCGAGGTGACGATACGGTCGATCAGGCCGTAGTCGAGGGCCTCGGCGGCCGTGAGGTAGTTGTCGCGCTCGGTATCGGCCTGGACCTTCTCGATCGGCTGGCCCGAGGCATCGGACAGGATCTGGTTGAGCTCGCGGCGAGTCTTCTTGATCTCCTCGGCCACAATCTCGATCTCGGTCTGCTGACCCTGGGCACCACCGCTGGGCTGGTGAATCATGACCTTGGAGTGCGGCAGACAGAAGCGCTTGCCCTTGGCGCCGGCCGAAAGCAGCACGGCGGCCATGGACGCGGCCATGCCCACGCAGATGGTGGAGACCTGCGGCTTAATGAAGTTCATGGTGTCCAGAATCGCCAGGCCGGAGTAGACCTCGCCGCCGGGCGAATTGATGTAGAGCGAGATATCCTTCTCGGCATCCTGGCTCTCAAGATGCAGCAGCTGGGCAACGACCAGGTTGGCGCTGACGGAGTTGATCTCCTCGCCCAAGAAGATGATGCGGTCGTTGAGCAGGCGCGAATAGATATCGTAGCTGCGCTCGCCGCGCGGCGTCTGCTCGATAACGTATGGCACGAGGGCGGAATCGAACTTAGCGATCATACGCATCTCCATTTCTCTCTTGCGGACCAAATTGGTTCTAGATAAACGTACGGTGCCCGCATGCTATGCATTGGCTGGCACCGTACGAAGCAACCGGATAACCGATGTATAACTTTACCCCATCACGGACGCACGCATGCGCTCGCGGGCAAGGTGGCGAGAATTACTCGGCGTCCTTGGCGGTCTCGTCGACCTCGGTCACCTTAGCGTTCTCGACCAGGTAATCGACGGCCTTGGAGCGACGGATGGACTCGCGGACGGCGGGCATGCGGCCATCGGCGATGAACTCGGCCTTAGAAGCCTCGACGTCCTTGACGCCGGCCTTCTCGAACTCGGCGTTGATGTCGTCCTCGGTGACCTCGATCTTGAGCTCACGGGCGAGGGCGTCGAGAGCCAGGGACTCACGGGCAACGTCGTTGGCCTGCTTGTGCAGGTCGCTGATGAACTGCTCCATGGTCAGGCCGGAAGCGGGCAGCCAGGTGTCGAGCGTCATGCCGCGGGCAGCGAGGTTGGACAGGAAGTTCTGGCCAAGCTCCTCAAAGACGGACTGCTCGTAGTCGGCGTCCATCTCCTCGAGCTGCAGGCGCTCGGCGAGAGCGGAGACGCAACGGTTCTCCTTCTCGGCCGGGAGGCGGGAAGCCTTGTCCTGCTCAATCTCGATCTTGATGGCGTCGCGCATAGCGTCGATGCTGTCGAAGCCAAAGTCGGACTTGACGAGCTCATCGGTGAGCTCGGGGGTGTTGCGGACCTTGATGCCCTTGACGGTGACCTCGACAGTGTGGGTCTCGGCCTCCTCGCCCTCCTCGACCTCATCGGTCCAGGTGACGGTCTTGACGTCGTCAACGTTAGCGCCGATCAGGGCCTCGTTGAACTCCTTGGGGTTGCTATCGCTACCGGCGATGAGCATGCGGCCCTCGGCGGCAAAGTTGTCGGCGTTCTCGACGGCCTTGAGGTCGACGGTGACGTAGTCCTCGGCCTCGACGGCGCGACCCTCGACGTCCTCGAAGGTGGCGCGGTAGTTGAGGAGCATCTCGACCTGGTTGTTGATCTCAGACTCGGTGACCTCCGCGGGAGGCATCTCGATCTCGACGGCGTCGAAGGAGGAGAGCTCGGCAGCAGGACGCAGGGAGAACTCGACGGTGTAGGTGTAGTCCTCGTGATCCTTGGCGAGGTCGAGCTCCTTGTAGTCACCGTTCTTGGTGGGGACGATGTCGAGCTCGTTGAGGACGGCGGGCTCGTTGGCGGCGATCAGGTCGTTGGTGGCCTGAGCGAGGGTAGCCTCGGCGCCAAGAGCGGAATCGATGACCGGACGGGGAGCCTTACCGGCACGGAAGCCCGGGAAACGGTACTTCTTGGCGGTATCCTTGTAGGCCTTCTTGATCGCGGCGTCGACGTCGGCGGCCGGGATGGTGACCGTAGCGGTGAGCTTGGCGTCCTTGACGTCAGAAGCGGTGATGTTCAACACGTTCCTCCTCATACTGCCCAGCTTATCTGAGGTGCTGGTACCTTTATGCAACAAAGAGTCGCGACGGCCGGAGCCGACGCAGGTGCGTTGGTGCGGGCGAAAGGACTCGAACCTTCACGGGAATCCCACCAGAACCTAAATCTGGCGCGTCTACCAATTCCGCCACGCCCGCATGAGCGCACAGACTAGGAATGATAGCAGATACGAACGGCAAGCGCACGCACACGTTTTACAGGCTCACGACCTCACCACGAGTGCGAAAGGCGGGGCGAGTTGCCCCGCCCCGCCCATTACGACTTGTTCGCCGACCCGCTACTCCCCCAGCAGGGCCTTCTCGGGCGTGATGGGCAGCGAGCGAACCTGATGGCCGGTGGCGTGTGCCACGGCCGAGGCCACGGCGGCGAGCGGCGTGTTGATGACGACCTCGCCGATCGACTTGGCGCCAAACGGGCCCGTCGGCTCGTAGCTCGGCTCAAAGGCCACGCGAATGCTGCCGATATCCAGGCGCGTGGGCAGCTTGTAGCTCATAAAGTTGCCGGTGCGCAGGCGGCCGCGCTCATCGTGCTCGACAATCTCGTAGAGCGCGTGACCGATACCCTGGGCAACGCCGCCCTCGGCCTGAACGCGCGCGAGTGCCTCGTTGATCACGGTGCCGCAGTCCACGGCCGCCGCGTAGTCCACCACGGTCACCTTGCCGGTGGCCTTGTCGACCTCGACCTCGGCAATGCCGGCCATAAACGGCGGAGGCGAAACGGGCAGGCAGGCAGAGGCATGCGAGGTGAGCGCGTCGCCGCCCGCGATGTTCTTGACGCACAGGTTGGCAAAGTCGCGCAGCGTGAGGTAGCGGTTCTGCTCGCGTGCGGCACGCTCGTCGGACAGGCGCACGTACTGGCCATCGAACACCACATCGGCGGCGTCCACGTCCCACATCTGGGCGGCCTTGGCGCAGATCTTCTCGCGCAGCTCGGTCGCGGCGTTCTTGGCTGCCAGGCCCGTCACGTACGTGCCCGAGCTCGCGTACGAGCCGGCATCGAACGGAGACACGTCGGTGTCCACGCCGCGCACCACGATCAGCGAGCTTTCAACGCCCAGCTCCTCAGCGGCAATCTGCGCCAGAATCGTGTCGACGCCCATGCCGTTATCGGTGGCGCCGGTGCCGATGGTAATGAAGCCGTCCTCTTCCAAGCGCATGTCGATGCCGGCAATATCCACGTTGGAGATGCCCGAGCCCTGCATGGTGAGCGCACAACCCAGAGCACGCACACGGTCGCCCAGGTCGACGGCTAGCGGCTTGTCGCGCCAACCGATCATGTCCATCGCGCGCAGCAGGCAGCGGTTGAGTGCGCAGGCGTTGAGCTTCTCGTTGTAGTACTGCGGCATGACCTCGCCCTCGCGCACAATGTTCTTAAGGCGCAGGTCGGCGGGGTCCATGTGCAGCATGTCGGCGAGCTCGTTGACGGCGCTCTCCACGGCAAACTGGCCCTGGGTGGCACCGTAGCCGCGATACGCGCCGCCGCGGTTGGTATTGGTGTAGACGGCGTCCCAGCTAAAGCGGCTCGCCTTCACGTGGTTGTAGATGGGCAGGCTCTTGTGGCCCGATAGGCCGATCGTTGTGGTAGCGTGCTCGCCGTACGCGCCGGCATTGGACAGCGTGTGCAGGTCGATAGCCGTGATGGTGCCGTCGTTCATAGCGCCCAGCTTAACGGTCATCTGCATCTGGTGGCGCGAGTTGCCCGCGGTGATGGTCTCCTCGCGGGTGTAGCAGCAGTAACTCGGACGGCCGGTCTGCTGCGTCACGAATGCCACGAAAATCTCGCAGCAGCCCGTCTGCTTGGAGCCAAAGCCGCCGCCGATGCGCGGCTTAATGACCTGCACCTGCGACTGCGGAATGTCGAGCGACTGCGCGACCATGCGGCGCACGTGGAAGGGCACCTGCGTAGAGGTGGTCACCGAGATGCGGCCGAACGCGTCGGTCGTCGCGAAGGCGCGGAAGGTCTCCATGGGCGCGGTCTGCGTGGCCTGGCTGGTGTAGGTGCGCTCAAAGACGATGTCGCTCTGGGCGAAGGCCTCGTCCAGGTCGCCAAAGTCGCTCGTGCCGCTGCACACCAGGTTGCGCGGAACGTCGCCGCCCTGCGGGAACATAAAGGTCACGTCGCCCTCGGGGTGGACCACGATATCGTTATCGAGTGCCTGGGTAAAGTCGAGCAGGGGCTCGAGCACCTCATAGTCGACCTTGATGAGCTTGAGCGCCTTGTCGGCGGCCTCCTCGGTTTCGGCGGCAACGATCGCCACCTCCTCGTTTTGGTAGCGAACAAGGTTCTCGAGAATCAGGCGGTCGTAGGGACTCGGCTGCGGATAGCTCTGACCGGCGATAGTAAAGCGGCGCTTGGGCACGTCCTCGTAAGTGTAGACGCCCACGACGCCGGGCACCTTCAGGGCGCGCGACGTATCGATGGAGCGGATCTTGGCGCGGGCATAGGGGCTGCGCTTGAGTTTGACGATCAGGGCCCCGGCGGGCACCATATCGCCCGTGTAGACGGGACGGCCCTCGAGCAGCGCCTTCGAGTCCTTCTTGGGCTGCTTATGGGTGATCTGCTTGTACGAGACACCGTCGCAGCTGGTGTCGTTGACCGGCAGTTCGGGCATCTCAAAGCCCACCTGCACGCCGGACTCGTTGAGGAAGCGCACGATGGCGCGCAGCTGGCTCTCGTAGCCGCTGCAACGGCAGAGGTTGCCGGCGAGCTGGCGCGAGAGCTCCTCGCGCGTGGCGACGAGGCTCTGGTCCTCCTTGGCGGCGCGGGCAAGCGCCAGTACGTTCATGATGAGGCCGGGGGCGCAAAAACCGCACTGCTCGGCGCCTTCGGCAGCCATCGCACGGGCCAGCGCCTCGGACTCGGCCTTGAGGCCCTCGAGCGTGTTGATGGAGCGGCCCTCGACGCGCGCGGCGGGAACCGAGCAGCTCAGCACCGGGTCGCCGTCGAGCCACACCGTGCACAGGCCGCAGTTGGTGGTCTCGCAGGCGCAGCGCACCGACGCGCAACCCTGCTCACGCAAAAGCGAAAAGAGCATGGTATCGGGGGCAATCTGAACCTTGACCTTGCGGCCGTTGAGCGTAAAGGAAAGATCGATGAGTTTGGCAGCCATTAGCGCACCTCGCTAGAATCGACGCCGGGCACGCGGCGGCAGGAATACTCGTCCGTGGCGAACTTGGGGATCTGCACGGTCTCGAGCTCGCGGGCAAGCGCGGCAGAAAGCTCGATGCCGGCGGCACGGCGCACGGCCTGGATGGCGAGCGGGGCCGAGATGCGGCGGCGGTAGTCGGCCGAGCCCCACAGGTTGGTTCCGTAGCTCAGGGCACGCACGGATGCAGCAAGGGCGCGAAGCTCGTCCTCGGAAGGCTGCTCGTTGGTAAGGCCGCACGCCACGCCCTGCAGCAGGGTCGCGCGCAGCGGGCGGGCGCCCACGGTGACGTGCCAAGTGTTGTTCCACCAGGCGGCGGTGACGTTTAAGGAGGGGAAGTCGGTCGCGGCCTTGCGCACGGCCTCGTAGCTCGCACGGTAGTCGTGCTTAACGACCACAACGTGCTCGATCACGTCGCGCACATAGCCCATGTCCACGAACTCGGCGAGCGGCACGCGACCGGCACCCGTCAGCTCGACATACGAATCGAGCGCCAGGAATGCCGAGAGCACGTCCGAGAAGCCAAAGCGGCCGTAGATGCTGCCGCCCACCGTGGCGGTATTGCGCAGCTGCACGCCCACGATATCGTGAACGGCGAACTCGAAGACATTGTTGACAAGCGCGTTGAGCTCGGCATGGCGCTCGAGCTGGCGCAGGGTGCACATGGCACCGATGCGAAACTCGGTCTCGGTCTCCTCGATCTGATCGAGTCCGCAGGCCGAAAGGTCAATCGCCGTCGCGACGCGACGCGAACCCAGGCGCATCCAAATGCCACCGCCCACAATCTTGTTATTGCGGTTCTTCTGTAAGAGCTCATAGGCTTCGGCCGCGTTTCCAACACGGACGTAGGTACCGAACTTGAGCACGTTCTCCCCCATCTCTTCACTTGTCCAGTACTTTTAAGTGTACCAAACGAGGGGCCGCACACCGTTTTAGGACAAAATCCACCCACCCATCCATAACTTGCGGTGATATACGGACTGATTAGCCGTTCTGGAACGCAAAACAATCCGTATTCCACCGCAAGTTATGAGGAGTCCTCCGGGATAGAGAAGGCTCCCAGCCAAGATGGCTGGGAGCCTTCTGCGATGCTATGTCGAGCGAAGATTTAGCAGACGCCCTGGGCGAGCATGGCGTCGGCGACCTTCAGAAAGCCGGCGATGTTGGCGCCCATGACAAAGTTGCCCTCCTGGCCATACTCCTTGGCGGTGTCGTCCACGTTGTGGAACATGCCGCAGTTGATTGAAAAATACGCACCCGGCCAAGGTCTTGAGGATGTC
>CABUDB010000068.1 GCA_902490245.1 uncultured Collinsella sp. | reverse complement strand
CACGCGACGACGGTTGTAGAACCACTCGGTATCGACCAGCACGCCGTCCATATCAAACAGCACTGCCTTGATCATACGCATCTCCTCCCACCTGCCAAAAAGGGACAGGTTTATTTTGGTAGGTTTTATCTGGGATTTACGACGCGACAGACACGCCCTCCCCAGAGCAAAAAAGGGGACGGGGCGCAAACCCCATCCCCTCTCAATCAACCCGTAAGGTCTACTTACTTGTGATTAGTAGGAAAGCTTCCACATGTAGCGACGCATGGTCAGCGGGTGCTGACGGGCCTCGGCGATCTGGTTGCCGTACTCACGCATAACGGCGAGGTGCAGCAGCGGGTTGAAGTAGGTGACGACGCTCGCGGGCACGGCGTCAGCCAGGCCGTAGTCCTTGGAGTCAATCAGAGCGACCTTGGCGCCCATGCGCTCAAGGAAGGTGAGGGCGCGGGCGTCCATCGGACGGGTAGCGCCATCGGACATGAAGAAGACGTAGGGCTTACCCTCGGTGGAAACCTCGAACGGGCCGTGGAAGTACTCGCCGGTGTTGTAGGCGGCGGCGTCGATCCACTGCATCTCGGTGAACAGGAAGGCGGCGTGAGAATAAGCCATCTTCTCGGAGGCACCGGAAGCCATGAAGTAGATCATCTTGTCGTCCTTGAAGTCCTCGGCGAACTTCTTGGCGAGCTTCTTGCAGTGCTGAGCGGCGTTCTCGCAGAGATCGAAGACGTTGGTGAGGCCGGTGATCATGTCCTCGTAGTGGTCATAGCCCTCGGTCTGCTGAAGGATCTCGAGAGCAAGAGCGATGGCGTAGCCGGGCTTCTCGCACTTGGCAGCGTAGTTGGCGTGGAAGCCGTGAACGATGACGTGGTCGGCGTCGACGGTCAGAGCGGAGCCGGCCTTGTTGGTGAGGGAGACGACCGGGCAGTTGTGCTTCTTGGCGGTCTTGTTGGCCTCGACGGTCTCGGGCGTGGAGCCACCGAGGGAGCAGGTGATCACGAAGGTGTGCTCGTTGACCCAGGAAGGCGTGTCGTAGTTGAACTCGTTAGCGGTGAAGATCTGAACGTTCAGCTTGTCCGTGTTGTTGGCCAGGAAGTACTTGGCGGGGTAAAGGTCGGACATGGAAGCACCGCAGCCGACGAAGGCGACGCTGTGGATCTCGTGGTTGGACAGGACGTCAGCGACGATCTGCTTAGGGAGGTTAAGGTCGATCTCGTACATCTGACACATTCCTTTCGAATTTTTGCGGCGCCACATTGCCGGGCGCTCGCAGGGTTACCGTGGTTTGGACCGAGTCGCCGGCCCGTTGAGGATGTGTCAAAGGAACTGTCCCTTTGACACATCTAGGGATGGAAGCCTGCCTGGGGTATGGGATGCCAGGCAGGCCCCCGGGGGAAAGCGGTTAGGCGCTTGGTCGCGACTAGGCCAGGATGCCGGCCGCGGAGAGGGCGATGCCGCCCACGATGGCGATCACGAGAAGCCAACCGGTGTTGACGTTCTTCTTGATGAGCCAGTACATAAGGCCGGTGAGGCCGAGGGAGATCATCTGGGGCATCATGCCGTCCAGGATGTCCTGGATCACGACGGTGCCGTCAGCGAACTGCAGCGGGGTGGTGGCGCCGATCAGCGTGGCGATCATGCCGCCCACGGACATAAGACCCACGATACCGCAGACATACATGAGCTTCTCCATGAGGTCGCCGCCCTGGAGCTTGCTCAGGTACTCGTGGCCGCCCTGATAGCCGATCTTGGCTGCGAACCAAGTGATCAGCACGGAGGGCACGATGGAGATGAGCATGGCCAGGATCGGGCCCATGATGGAGCCCTGCTGAGCCAGCTGAACACCCAGGCCAAAGGCGATAACGCGGATGGTGCCCTGGAAGAAGGAGTCACCGATGCCGGAAAGCGGACCCATGAGGGAGGTCTTGACCGCGTTGATCGAATCGGGATCGAAGTTCTCGGGATCCTTGGCGTACTCCTCCTCCATGGAGGCGGCGAGGCCCAGGATGAAAGCGCTCGTCTGCGGGGTGCAGTTGTAGAACGCCATGTGACGGTGGTAAGCCTCTTTCTTAGCGGCGAGCTGCTTGGGGTCGGACTCATCCGGATAGAGGCGGTCGAGCGTGGGAACCATGCCGTAGAGGAAGCCCATGTTCATCTGACGCTCGTAGTTCCAAGAGGCCTGGATGGCCCAGGAGCGCCAGAAGAACTGGCTGACCTTCTTGTTCAGGGACACGTCCTTGGTTGCGGTTGCCATAGTGTGTTCCTCCTTAGTCTTCGTCGTCTTCGAGCGGATCGTAGTCGGAATCGACACCGGCGGCTGCATGGGAACCGTTGAACTTGAAGCCCATGAAGACGACAGCCAGGCACACACCGATCAGAGCGACCGCGATGACGGACAGATTGAGGTAAGCGGCGAGCAGGAAACCGATGAACAGGAACGGAGTCATACCCTTCTTGATCATCATGGTGAGCAGCAGGGCCAAGCCGTAGGCGGTCATGATCTTGGTCGAAACGTTAAGACCAGTGGACAGCCACTCGGGAACCATGTTGACGATGGCCTGAACCAGGTCGGTGCCAACAAAGACGGCGAGGAAGATCGGCAGGAAGTACATGACGGCGTACAGACCGGAGCCGGCGCAGATGTGCATGCGATAGGCGGTCTTGAACTTTCCGTTATCGATCGCGCTATCTGCCACATGAGTGAGGGCGGCGATGATGGAACGGAACACGATGCCGAGGAGCTGACCCAGGACGGCGACCGGGATGGCGATCGTCATGGCGGTCTCAGCAGAAGCATCGGTCAGGCACGCGAAGGCAGCTGCCACGATGCCGCCCAGGACCATATCGGGCGGAACGGCGGCGCCGACCTGCACCAGGCCCATGGACACGAGCTCGACGGCGGCACCGACGGCAAGGCCGGTGGGCACATCGCCCAGCAGCAGACCGACGAGCGTAGCGCCAACGAGGGGCTGCTCGAAGTTAAGACGACCGAGCAGGCGGGAGTCCCACATGCAGAACACGCCGACGAGGCCGACGAGCACCGCACTGATGAACGTATTCATACCCTTCTCCTTTCAGTCAGGCAAAAGCCTGGTTGATTACAGCTTGGCGTCGATGTCGACGCTCTGATACGTAGGGGTCTGCTGGACGTAGAGCTTGATGCCCATGTCGAGCAGCTGGTTGACGTCGGCCTTCTGGGTGGCGTCGAAGAAGACGGAGCTGTCCTTGCCGCCGATCTGATCGGCACCGTCGTGGTTGGCGGTGGCGCCCAGGTTGATGGCGTCGAGCTTGTAGCCCTGGCAGAACTGCAGCATCTCGGCCGTGTTGCCAAAGACGAACATGACGCGCTCGCCGAGGGTGTTGAGCTTGTCCATCTTGGCGAGGGCACGCTCGACGGTGAAGACGTTCAGGCGCACGCCCTGGGGCTTGGCCAGCTTAAGAGCGCCCTTCTTGATGTCATCGTTGGCGGCAGCGTTGTCGACGACGATGATGCGCTCGGCCTGAACCTTGGTGGTCCAGGTAAAGACGACCTGACCGTGCAGCAGACGGTAGTCAAGACGTGCGAGGACGATCTTGGCGGGACCGGAGCTGTGACGGGACGCCTTGGCCTTCTTGGCGGGAGCCGCGGCGGCCTCGACCGGTGCGTTGGGGTTGATCAGACCGGTGCGGGCCTCGTTGATGAGGGCCGCGAGCTCGGCGCCCTTGACGGGGACGGGGCTCATAGCGAGCGTGAGCGCCAGCGGGATGTTGAAACCGCTGACAACCGTGAACTTCGTGCCGTTCTTGGAAAGCTCGACCATGCTGTTGTTGACCGAGCTGCCGAGCATATCGGTCAGCACATAGACGGTGTCGTCCGCGTTGAACGTGGCGATCATAGCGTCCACCTTATTGGTGATGGGCTCCTTGTCGTCACGAGCAAGCGACACGACGTGGACGTTCGACACGTCGCCGAGAACCATCTCGAGCGTGTCTTTGGCGCCTGCGGCCAGGCCGCCATGAGATGCGAGAATGATCTGATTCATCTTGCCTCCTCCTTTTCGTTATGGTCATTATAACGTCTTATACGTTGCGGATATTGCTAATTAGTATAAAGACCGTTCGCGGGTGAAAATCGACCGTTGACGGGTTTAACGTACTTGAAACGTTGGGGCTGGGCAGGCCGGCGCTGGCTGGATAACCCCAGGTCAGACCCTGCGCGCAATCCCCTATCGCACGAAGTACCAGGGGCTTTCCTGCACGGTGGGCTCCAGCGCAATGCCCGTGCGCTCGCGGAACAGATCCATGTCCTGCGATTTCTCCGTCCACCACGCGTTGGGCTTAAAGGTCATGCTCTCAACGATATGGCCGACAAAGGCACTGTTACGCAGCTTGGAGAAGTCGGTGTTCATAATCAGGATGGACGCGAGCACCAGCACGATGCCCAGGACTTTGATCGCGCCGGCGGGCTCGGCGTAGATGCCAATACCGACCAAAACGGTCGCCACGGTTTCGAACGAAGCCACGACCGGCACCTTCGACGTCTCAAGATCCATCGAAAGGCCCTGCATATAGAAGATGTACGCAAGAGCCGTCGGAATAAAGCCAAAGCCTGCGAACAGCAGAATGAGCTGCGGGGACATTGCCGCGGCTACATCGGACCACGGAGCCGAAAGCACTGCCATAAAGCATCCGCCAAAGACAAAGCCCCAAAACGTCACCGCCAGCGGATGCAGCGTCTTGGTAGCCATACGGCTAAACACCGCCAGCAGTGCACCGCAAAGTCCGGCGATCACACCCGACGCGACGCCCCAAGCCGAGAAATGGAAACCAGACAGGTCGCCGCTCGTCACCGCGAGCACGCAACCCACAATGTTAAAGACAATGGCAACGAGCTTGTTGGGGGTCACGTCCTCGCGATAAAGCACGCGGCCGAGCGCGACGCCAAACACCGGCGAGGTGTAGAGCAGCACCGAGGCCGTGGACATGCCCACCTCGCCCATGCACTCGTAATAAAGCGTGTTAGCGGTGGCGAGGCCGATAATGCCAAGAAGCGCGCAGGGAACAAGCTCTTTAGGACTTGCCTTGAACAGCGCCATGGGACCCGAGGCTTTTCCCTCACGAGCACCTCCCTGGCAACCCATGAATGCCAAGACCGGAGCCATTAAGACGGCACCCGACAACAGGCGAAAGGCCGCCATGCTCTGGGACGAA
The DNA here is from genome assembly GCA_902490245.1 of uncultured Collinsella sp. Classification (GTDB taxonomy): domain Bacteria; phylum Actinomycetota; class Coriobacteriia; order Coriobacteriales; family Coriobacteriaceae; genus Collinsella. The sequence continues at coordinate 2,694 of CABUDB010000068.1, read as the reverse complement.
ACGCCCATGGCCGAGATGCCGTTTACAAAGATTCCGATGCTGCCCCACATAAGCGCGGCGATCAGCACCAGCACATAGCCCAGATTGCTTTTCTTCAACGCAGCCTCCTCGGTATTGTTTCCAATATGTTTCATACTACGTTATAGTCGTTATATACATTTTTCAAGGCACAAATCGGCGAGCGGGAAATCTGCTCTACCGCTACAACCCATTGGTGCAAAGGGGCCAGGTTCATATGCACCAACTTGGTACAAAGCAACCTGCCCCCAATGCACCAACCCCTTGACAAACACGGCGACGCCGACGTTTTGGCAACGTCAGCGAGCGCCCGTCATTTGAGCCAAGGTGCCGTGAAATGAAAAGGCGCTGACCTTTTGGTCGCGCCTTTGAAATTGAACGGCAGATTGGCCAAATGCCGGGCGCGCAGCGTCGGCTGGTCCGCCGTTCGGTAGAACGGCGGAACCAATACTCCTAGTAGTCCAGCTTCCACATGTAGCGGCGCGTCATGTAGTCCTTGTGGGTGACGGCAGAGAGCGCGCGCATATACACGTTGTTGAGGATCGGCGCAAAGATCAGGTGGTTGAAGTATTCGCTCACGCTGTCCTTGATGTCGTTGAGGCCGAGCTCCTTGGCGTCGAGCTGATAGACGCGCTCGCCACCGTACTGGTTGACGAAGCGGATGCCGCGCTCGTCGTTGCAGCGGCTGCGGCCGACGCTGATGAGCTGGAACAGCGAAGTGCGCTTGTCCAGGATCTCGAAGGGGCCGTGGAAGAAGTCACAGGTGTTGATGGTGCAGGAGTCGATCTGCAGCATCTCCTGCACGTTGCAGATGCTAAAGACGTAGGCGGCACCAAAGAGCGGACCCTGAGCCATGACGTTGATGCAGGGCTTGTCGGCGTTCTGCTCGGCCCACTTGGCGGCGAGCGGACGGGTGTACTCGACGGCCTTGCGATAGATGGGGTCAACCAGGTCGAAGGCGGCCATAGCGGTCTCGTACTCGGCATAGCCCTCGGTCTGCTGCGTGAGTTCCATGGCGATCATGGTCACGACGGCGGAGTTGGTACGGCCCATGCAGGACTCGTCGACGGCCAGGCTGTCATACTGGATCTTGTAGTCGCAGACCTCGGTGAGGCCGGACTCGTCAACATAGATGGCGATGGTGCTGGCGCCGTGGTCCTTGGCGACCTGGGCGGCGACGATGGTCTCCTTGGTGCCGCGCATGGACACGACGACGGCCAGGGTGTTCTCGTTAACGTAGGCGGGGGTTGCGTGCACGAACTCGTTGCTGGTGTAGCTGGAGCTCACGACCTGCGTGGCCTCGTGCTCCATAAAGTACTGGGCAGGATAGTTGCCGCCGTTGGATCCGCCGGCGCCAATCCACACGACGCGCTTGATGCCGCCCTTGTCTGCCTTGTCAGCCAAAACCTGGGAGACGACATCCTTAACCTGTTCCTGAGTAGTCATCGTGCATCAGCCTTTCTTCTCGTTTGATGCTCTCGATGGCATACAAGTTACATACATGTTTTGGCTATGTCGACTAGTTGTATGCTATATTTGTCTTAGATATTTTGCTGATGTGGTTTTCGATAACTAGCTACCAGCGGTTTTGTTGTTGTATTGAATACATGTTTGATTAGACTCGAATACAAGTTAGATACAGGTTGATCGCATGAATGCTTCGTCTAAAAAGAAACTGGCCCAATACGAGCGCTTGGCGGGCGTGCTGCGTGACCGCATCGCCGCCGGCACCTACGCACGCGAAGACAAGCTGCCGTCCGAGATGGAACTCATGGACGAATCGGGTCTGTCGCGCAGCACCGTGCGCCATGCCCTTAAGGTACTCGTTGATGAGGGTCTGGTTCGAACCGAGCGCGGGCGCGGCGCCTTTGTGGCCGACACGCCGGCGCTCCACGAGAACAACCTGGTGTTTTCGAGCTATACGGCGCAGGTCCAGGGTCAGGGCATGAAGCCCACCACGCGCACGGTGGACTCGGGCTTTACCAAGGCGGGCGGCAGCATAGCTAAGTTCTTTGATGCCGCCGTGGGCAGCAAGCTCGTCAAACTTGTCCGCCTGCGTTATCTGGACGATGCGCCGCTGTGCCTGGAGACCACCTATCTGCCGCCAAGCTTTGAGGCACTCATCGACCGCGATATCAACGGTTCGCTCTACGCCACGCTGCGCCAAGAATTCCATCGCGCGCCGGCACAGGGGCATAAGACCTTTGAGGTGTGCTATGCCTCGCAAAACGAAGCGTTTTTGCTCAACGTTGAGCGCGGGCAGGCGCTGATTCTGATCACCGACTACGTCTACGACACCGACGGTCGCCCGCTCCATGTCTCCAAGCGCATCCAACGTACCGACCGCGCCAAATACACCGAGCCCATCGGCTAGCGCGCCAAACCAGGCAAAATGCACCTAATATACGTTTTACCTGCGGTTTTTATAAAATCTCAAACCAGCATGGCGCAAATGCCAGCATCGCCTGGCAACGCACGCCGTCCAAGCTCAACTGTTCCTGTCCAGAATATCCAGCACCGTAAACCTAAGTGAGTAGACTTTTCGCGATCTGCCGAGCACACCCAAAACAGCCATCTCTGTGACCTGCGGTTTTAGTAAGGCAGATGCGCTTTGTGCTCGCCCTGCGCCAAAAAGTCTACTCACTTAGCTCGCAAGGCGTCCCGAGGGGACGATTC
>CABUDB010000067.1 GCA_902490245.1 uncultured Collinsella sp. | reverse complement strand
GTGCAATCACTCATAAAAACCTTCCCCCTAGCATGAGGATTGTTCAGGTCATCATACTAGGGGGAAGGTGATTGCTGTGGCCCAGAAAGCCAACAGCCTCGCGCACACGAAATGGCTGTGCAAGTACCGCATCGCACCGAGGTCAAGCTCATCGCCGCCATCGTCGAGAAGCACCCCAAGGTGCGCTTTGCCGTAAGCTGCACCTCGGCCTACGCCGACCTCTACGACCGCATGGAGCAGGCCCTGCGCGAGCGCGTGGCCAACGTGGTGGAGGTCGTCCGCTCCGACATCAGCCCCGCGCTTCTTGTCCACACCGGTCCAAACCTCGTGGGTGTGGCGGTCCAGGGACTCTAGCGGAGGCGGGGCGTCCTGCCCCAAAAACAAATGCAAAAGACGAGCGCTTCTTGCCGCCCAATTGGCAAGAAGCGCTCGTCTTTTCTTAACGCGTTGTATGGCGGAGAGAGCGCAAGTTACGCGAGCGCCCTTCTTGCCAGCTCGGCCGCGCCGAGGATTCCTTGGTCGCCACCGCAGCCCGGGGCGCAGATGTAGCTCTCTATGTCCTTAAGCTCGGCGGTCTGGATGTAGCCACCCAGATATTCAAGGGTCTTCTTGCGGACGATGCCGTAGAGCTGCTCCTGGTGCATCACGCCGCCGCCGAGGACGATGCGGCGAGGCGAGTACATGAGCACGAGGTTCGCGCACATCTGCCCCAGATAATCCCCCTCGAGCGCCCACACCTCAGCGTTGTCCGCGAGCTCGGCCGCGGGCTTTCCCCAGCGCGCGGCGATGGCGGGGCCGGAGGCGAGGCCCTCGAGACAGCTCGCGTGACTCGGGCAGACGCAGCGTCCCTCCTCGGTGGGACGAATCCTTACCAGCATGTGGCCGGCCTCGGGGTGCAGCATGCCGTGAAGGAGCCTGCCCGCGCACATGACGCCCGCGCCCACGCCGGTGCCGATGGTCACGTAGACGGCGTCCTCGAGCCCCTTGCAGCAGCCGAAGACCACTTCGCCGAGGCAGGCAACGTTCACGTCCGTGTCGTAGGCCACCGGAATCCCGAGGGCGTCGGCGAACGCGGCGCGAAGACCATAGCCTCGCCACGCGAGCTTGGGCGTCTGGAGGATGGAGCCGTAGCGCTCATCGTTGGGGTCGACGCAGGTCGGGCCGAAGGCGCCGATGCCCAACGCGTCCACATCGCGGGCGGTGAACCACTCGACCATTTGCGGGACGGTCTCGGCGGGCGTAAGCGTCGGGGTCTCCATACGGTCGAGGACCTCGCCGTCGCCGGACACCACGGCACAGACCATCTTGGTCCCGCCGGCTTCGAGGGCGCCGAGCCTCATTTGCTTTTCGCTCATGTGATCCTCCTTACAAAGGGACGCCCGCAGTCATGGTCAACCGCGGGCGCCCATAACGTTGGCTTGTTTCGAGGCGACCCTACCTGGGCACGCGGTCCTGCCTTGCGGCAAACGGGGCGAGCACGGCGTGCGGCTCGCTTTGGTACCAGTAGGCGACGGTGGAGATGTCGTCCTCGCGCTCGTAGAGCTTGATGTCGTCGTTGCCGAGGTCCTGGAACGTCACGCGCAGGTCCTCCTTGAACGAGATCGGGTCGGGAAGGTGCCACCTGTAGAGGCCGTGCCTGGGCAGCGCGTCGTCGTTGGTCGCGAGCATCGGGTTCGGGTTCGGCTTGCCCGCGCTGAAGCGGTCGCGCGTGGCGTCGCGCGTCGAGCGGTACGGGTAGCCGGCGAACAGCGTGTTGAAGCACTGCGCCTCGGGCAGCGCGTGGGGCGGCCTGTCGAGGAAGGCCCAGGCACCGCCGAAGTAGTCCTCAGCTCCCGTCGAGGTGACCGTGGGGAACTCCTCGTCGCCGTCGAGGAAGAACTTCATCTCGCCCTCGCCCCACCAATAGCGCTCCAGGGCGCACAGGGCCATGTAGGTGCCGACGTAGTAGCCCTTACCGCGCACGCCGTCGAGCACGGTGTAGTCGACGCCCCTGCGGGTGCTGCGCTCGCGGTTAAAACGGGCGTGGAAGTACATGGCGTCGTCCGGCACGTCGGTGAGCGCGTAGTTGAACGTGTAGAAGATGTACTTAATGAACCCGGGGTGCTCGCTCGTAAGCGTGACCTTGGCGTGCTTCCTGAAAGGCATCTCGAAGTAGCAGTTCATGCCGCCCGTCGGGTTCACGCAGATGGGCATCGAGTTGACGATGGCGCGCTCACCGAAGCCGTTGCAGAAGAAGTCGCCGACAGGGCACTCGACCGAGGGGGTCTCCTCGTCGTCCCAGTAGAAGCGCAGCACGAGGTCGCGCATGACGAAGCTGCCGGCGGCGGTCTTGTCGGGGACGGTCATCCAGATGTGGCGGATGATGCCGGGGCCCTCGATGTCCGCGAGCGTGATGGTCTCGCCGGACTCAAGGGGCACGCAGCACGAGCCCTTGCGGCCGACGCCGAGGTGGCTGGCCAACATGGCGGCACGGCCCTTCTCGCCCGTGATGTTCTCGGGGGTGATGGCGCGGCTTTCCTCACCGCCGTGCATCCACACGTCCTTAAGGAACTCTCTCATCGTCGACCTCCTCTATTCGTCGTCTTCGCACTCGGCGGAACTGGCACCGTTCACGTAGACGATCTGCTGGCGCGCCTCGTCGACGAGGGCGTCGAAGTCGAGTTTCTCGTCGGGGCGCGCGAGCGCGACCGTCATGGCGAGCGGGAGGTTGACACCCGCGATCACGTGGATCCGGTCGGAGGCGAAGCGGGAGAAGCGCTGGTTCACGCTGCCGCCGAGCGCGTCGGTGAGGACGACGACCTCGTCAGTGCCCGAAAGAGCCGCCTCGACCGCCGCGTCGAGCCCCTCGCCGTTGTCGTTCACGTAGGCGCACACGGCGTTGACGGCGTCGTTCTTACCCGTAAGGAACTCGAGGGTGTCCTTGAAGCCCTGGGCGAGAAGGGAATGGCTCGCCACAACTATCTTTCTCATTGATTCACCAATCTCTTGGGTCGAAGCTAGGCAAGGATGCCGGCGGCGGAGGCGACCATCGCGAGGACGATCACCACGAGGATGAGGGCCGTCATGCTCGCGTTCTTCTTGGTAAGAAGGTAATACGCGCTTCCTGTGATGGCGGCGGGGATCATGGCAGGCAGGATCTTGTCGAGCAGCGGCTGAATCTCCATCGAGACGTCGCCGAAGCTGAAGCTAATCGGGCAGGTGACGCCGATGACCGAGGCGATGAGGCAGCCGACCACGGTGAGGCCGAGCACGGAGGCGGCGGCAGTGAGGTTGGGAAGCTTCTCGCTGAAGTCGGTGACGAGCTTCACGCCCTGCTTGTAGCCGAACTCGAGGGCGTGCATGCGGACCCAGAAGATGGCCAGGATGAGCGCGAACCAGATGCCGGCTCCCACGGGGTTGCCCTCGATGGCCATGTAGGCGGCGATGGAGCCCATGATGGTCGGGATCATGGTCATGAGCAGGGAGTCGCCGACGCCGGCGAGCGGTCCCATGGTGCCGATCTTCAGGTCTTGGACGGCGTCCGCCGCCGCTAGGCCGTCGCGTTCCTCCATGGCCACGCAGGCGCCGAGGATGATGGCGGCGAGCCAAGGCTGGGTATTGTAGTAGCGGAAGTGGTTGTTGAGCGCTTGCTTATAGTCCTCGTCGTTCGTGTAGATCTTCCTCAGGACCGGCGAGAGGGCGTAGGCGACTGAGGCGCCCTGCTGGGTCTGGTAGTTGAAGGTGCACACGCTCATGAGCCAGCGCCAGTTCGCGTTGCGCAGGTCCTTCTTGGTGACCTTGTAGCCGGAGGGCTTGCCCTCGGCGACGGCGGTGATGTTCTCGTTTTCCATGGTTACTCATCCTCTCCGATGAAGGCGTCTGCGGAAGCGTGGGCGGCGAGCTCGGTGTCCCTCTCGGCACGCTGGTAGAACGCGATCGCAAGGGCAACGCCGACGATGGCGGCGCCGATGATGGGCACGTTCAGGAAGGCCGAGAGGAAGAAGCCGGCGAGCAGGTACTGGAAGTACTTGCCAGTGGGCATGTAACGCAGCAGCATCGCGATGCCGACGGCCGGGAGCATCTTGCCGGCGAGGGTGAGGCCGGAAAGGAACCACTGGGGCATAACCTCGAGGAGCCAGTTGACGGCGGGCTGGCCGAGGGTCACGGAGACAAAGACGGGCAGGGCGGCGCACAGGCCGAAGAGCACGGGGCAGACCCACAGGATGGCGTTCATCTGCTTGAACTTGCCCTCGTCGCAGAACTTCTGGGACTTCTCGACGACGAAGCCGTTGAGGATCTTGACGATGACGTCGAGCTGGATGCCGAGCATGCCGACCGGCAGGCCGATGGCGAGGCCCGTGTCCGCGCCCAGGGTCACGCCGTAGGCGGTGGCGATGATGGCCATCGTGCCGTAGTCGGGAATCGACGAGCCGCCGAAGCCCGCGACGCCGAGCTGCATGAGCTGGATGGTGCCGCCGATGACGAGGCCGGTCTGCCAGTCGCCCATGACGACGCCGGTGATAAGGCCCCAGAAGACGGCATAGTTGACGAAGATCATCGGGATGCCGTAGTAGTCCACGTGCTTGATGAAGGCCAGCAGGGTCAAAAGGACGACTTGCAGGATAGTGAAGTTGACCATGATCCCTCCTTAGATGAGGTCGGCGACGGAGACGGGCTTGTCGGCGGGCACGAACTGTGCCGTCACCTTGACGCCGCGGGCGATGAGCGCCTTGTAGCTCTGGACGTTCTCGACGGAGGCATAGGCGCGCTGGGTGAGCTGGACGCCGCCCTCCTTGACGAGCGAGCCGCCGACGATCAGCGACGGGAGCTCGATGCCCGACTCGACCAGGTGAAGGATCGTCTCGGGCTCCTTGGCGATGACAAAGACCTTCTCGCGGTCGTACTTGCCCGCCGCGAAGTTCTTGAGCGCGGTCTCCTCGGAGATGATCGAGACGGCCATGCCCGCGGGGCGCGCCATCCTCATAGTGGATTTCAGGACCTCGTCGCCGGCGACCTTGTCGTCGATGACCATGACTCGGGTCGCGCCCGACACCGGGGCCCACTGCGTCACGATGATGCCGTGAAGCAGGCGATTGTCGATTCGTGCCATAACAACACTCATGTTTGCTCCTATCAAATGAAGTTTTACGTTCGGTACTGCCTCGGCGCTATCCGGATTCGCGCCGGGCAAGGGGTTATCGGATTATTGAGGACGCGCAGTCAGCTTGCGGCGGCGCGGGGAAGGTCACTCGTCGAGCAGGAGGTCCGAGGAGCCGAGGCGCTCTTCTCGCGCCGGGGCGGCGCTCACGCTTATGTAGTCGAAGACATATGCGATCTCGCTTACGGGAACCTCTACGCGATAGCGCGTCGAGATGCTCGAGAAGCTCTGCCTGAAGGACTCGATGAAATCGGCACGCTCCTCCTCGAAGCGGTCCTGGCCAACGTAGGTCTCAATGGGGTTTCTGGTAACAAGGCGCTCGACGAGACAGCAGAGGTGGACGTAGAGCCCAATGATGGCGTTGCTGCCGATCTTCTCGCCTGTCCTGCGCTGAAGCTCGTGCACGGCGCTCTCGATCTCGTGGAATAGCCGCTCCGGGTCGAGGATGGTGATGGAGCGGATGACGTTCTGCAGCGTCATGTTCGAGAGCAGCTTCTCGTGGAAAGAAGAGAGCTCGGAAGCGTCAAGCCACCTGCCGAACACGGCATCGACCTTAGAGGCGGACGCCGTCGACATGATGTCCTCGAGGGCGACGAAGGGGATGGAGGCGACCCCGGGGTCTCCCGTGCCGATGACGGCGCAGACGCGGTGCTCGGAGAAAACGGCGTCGTTCGAACCGTTCGCGACGAGCTGCTTGAAGGGCCTCGTGAGCAGGCGCGCGCCTATGGTGCGCGGGAGGCTCTGCGAGACGAGCTGGCGTATCCTCTCCGCGGCGTCGACCCCGGACTCGGAGCAGAAGACGATGGCGTCCTCACGGTTGACGCGCTCGATCACCTTGCAGTGCGTCACGCACGCGGCGGTCGCATCGCCAAGAACCTCGGCGATGGACTTGCCGCCGAGCAGCCCGACCCCGATCTCGAGCGCAAGACCGGTAGAGACGTTATTCACCACGCCGATAGTGGAGTCGGTAACGTTCTCGAGGGCCTTATAGGCCTCCTCCAAGGAGCCCATGTCGACGAGGAACACGACCCCGGTGCAGTAGGAATGGCGGTCGACGAGGCGCTGGAGCGGACCGACGATGTCCTTCAGCTGCTGGTCGTAGGGCATGTCGACAGCCTCGTACACATGCATGCCGAGCATACGGTTCGCCGCGTCGGCGATGCTCGTCGCCGTTGAGTAGCCGTGGGACAAGATGACGCAGAGCGTCCGAAGGGCCTTCGCATCGCGAGACTCCGATGCGACGCACAGCGTCAGAAGCGTCTTCGTGAAGTGATCGAGCGAGATTCCCAGCGCCCCTTCCACGTCTGCGGCGAGCTGATCGGAGACACTCGAGGCAAACGGCAATTCGGAGGTCACGGCACCGAGGAGATGGGAGATTTGCTCCGCACAGGCAGACTTTCGCTTAGCCAGGCCGATACCCGGCCACAACTGCAGGCAAATCTCCTGGGCCAGTAGAAAAGCGACCTTCCTCGAAAGCTCGATGCCATAAGAAGAGCCTGCGTCGGCAAGGACCGCGCCCACGACGCGCTCGAAGGCGCGCGACCTCGAGGAGGCGACGCCGTGGTCGAAGATCAAGTGATCCTCAACGCCGCGCACAGCGGAGACAGCTTGCGAGACAAGCTCGGAGACAGAGAGCTCCCCGGCGCAGAATCGCTCATCGAGGGAGCACAGGGCATCGAGCGCCTGCTCGACCGGCCCTGTGCTCTCGGCGGCATCCAGAGACGCGTCGATCAGAACGCCATCGTCGGGCTGTTGATCGATCTGCGCGGAGGAGAGGAGCCCGCTGGGAAGAAGATACGGGCGAACGACGACGTAGTCGCCCTCGCGATTGAGGAACGCTTTGGCGCAGCAGTTCGTCACGCAGGCGCGCAAGCCGGCGATGTTATCGGAAAAGTCCGCGTTCACGAGGCAGCGGTATGCGCCGCGGCTGATCTTCACATCAGAACCGATTCGGCACCCCTCGCTGCGCAGGAAGCTCAAGATGAGATCCTCGCGCTCCTCGGGGGTCCGCTCCTTGAGTGAGGGGACGCGGGCACAGATGGGCATTTTGCTGTAGGCCGAGGAAACCTTCAGGTCATCGGCGGAAAGCGTCGTCGAAAGAACGAGGCGAGCGCGCGGCGCATCCTGGGAGGCATCGAGCCCGAGGGCCGTCGCAAGGCAGTGCTCCATCGCAGAGGGAGAGAGTGCCTCGATGCCGTTGACAAAGACCACACCCCCGCGCGCTTTCGCGATCGACTCGTCAAGAAGCCCGTTGAACGAGGCGGCGTCCGGGACCCCGGCGCAGTCGATGCGCACATAGGAGGAGTCGCGGGACAGCAAGCCCTGGTTCTTGCCGTACTCGTACACAAGGCGAGAAAGGAAAGACTTACCGACACCCACGCCGCCGCTCAAGAGGATGGGCAGGCCAAACGGAGGGTACTGAACCGCAGCCTTGCACTGCTCGACAACGGAGCTGAGGCTCATGTCGAAGCCCACGGCACGCGCGAAGTCGCGGTGATCGGCGATTCCCGTCGCCTGGATGAGGTCGGCGAGCGAGGCGTACTCGCTTGCAGAGAGCTTTACCTGAAAACGCTTCTGAAACGCGCGGCGATGAAAATAACGGACAGGCCTGCCCGCCACCTTAACCACAAGACCGGCGCGAACAAGGTCGTTGAGGTACTGGCTCGCCAGGCTCCTGGAGATGATGAGCGTCTCGGCGATGTCGGAGGTGGACAGACGGGCAAGGTCGTCGAGCGAGACGGCGGAGGTGAGGGCCTCGAGATGCTCGAGAATCCTGTCCCTCATGTCGACGGGTTTCTTTGCCAAGC
>CABUDB010000066.1 GCA_902490245.1 uncultured Collinsella sp. | reverse complement strand
TCGTTAGGTTTGTGTTTATGAGGCGATAGCCAGCGGAAGTGGCTGGACGACAAAATGGACCAATGCAGCCAATTGTCAATAGAATTTGATAGGCTTGGCTTAACAGATTTACTCGAGGGCATATCCGTGGCGGGGGATAGGTTCTATCTTGTTGAGCACTTATTTGCATCAGGCAAAGTAAACCAAGAGTATCGAAACGGTGCCCCCGGGCCCCGGGAGGGACTGAGGGGACGTTCGGCTAACTGCGGGTACGACCTATTTGCCCAATGTGTTCGGTTGAGATCGGAAATTAACCATCATGCGCCCCATAACGCTAGTCCAGCTTGGTGCCCGGTACCTGCGGCGCCTCTTTAATCAGCGCATTAAGTTCGTTCAAAATGGAAACGGGCTGTCGGTCGACGGCGTCCAGATGAAGCGTCGCCACGCGAAGGGGCGGCTGATATTCAAATGAGCCGAGGAGCACGGGCGATCCCAAGAACCGTTCGATTTCGTCTGCAACCGCGTCGGTCTCTTCGGGATCAAGCTCGTCAAAGAGCGCCACGAACATCGGTCCGGTCGAGCGGAACAGACGACCCTTGCCGCGCGAGCAATCCATGAGGCAGGCGGCGCTTTCTGCCAAAACGCGGTCGCCTGCATCAAAGCCAAAGCGGGCATTGACCTGTGCGATTTCGTCGATTTTAATGGCGATCAAGCCCGCGTTTCGTGCCACGCGACGTATCTCGCCAATGGCGTTGACCAGGGCGTGGATATCGCCCAGACCGGTCACGGAATCGGTCGTATCTGCCAAGCTTCGGTTGGTGACAATGCCCACATACATGTTGGGCTCGGTATCGGTGCCGTCCAAGCGGTAGCCCGTGCAGTCGCAAAGCGCGTACGCTCCGGTAGCATCCATCACGCGATACTGCATGTAATGGAAGTGCCACGCGCCGTTTACCACCATATCGAGCTCGCTGCGCACGTTGTCGCGGTCTTCGGGGTGAACGCGGGCAAGCCACATATCGAGTGAGTTGTAGGGATGCTGGGAGGGTAGGTCGAAATCGCGCACGGCATTAATCGACCATTGCGATTCGCCGGTATCGAGGTTAAGGATAAACGGATAGCGTGTCTCGGAGCTCATGGAGATCGCCTGGAACACGCGGTCGTTGCAAGGAAGTTGATCGGCAATCGGCCGCATCGGCGCGTTGTCTTCTTTCGGTTGCTGCACGCGGTGCATGAGCTTGTAGCGATACATTTTGCGATCGGCATCCATCGTCATCTGGCGACGCGTATCGCCTGCAAGCGGGTCGACGTGCGAGCAGCCAAAACTAAAACTGGCGATCATGGGCGCCTTGCCGTCCGATGTTGCCTCGACAAGATCGGTGCGTGTCCGCTCCAAGCGCTGCTCGAGCTCGGCTTCGCCTGTCGTGGGGGACACGAGTACAAATTCATCTCCACCGATACGGAACAGCATTTCATCGTGCTCCATGGTCTCGGTGAGCGCACGACAGATGCCCAGAATATAGCGGTTGCCCTCGGCGTGGCCAAACTTATCGTTGCAGTGCTTGAGGTGATCGATGTCAATATAGGCGCAGGTGAAGGGGGCGCCTTTGCGCCAGAGCTGATTGACATGGCGGTCGAGTCCACCGCGGTTGCCAAGATTGGTGAGCGAATCGATATAGGCGCTACGTTCGAGCAGCTGGCGTTCTTGTTGCAAGACGGCGAGCGTTTTCTGCAGTTGCTCGCCGACGGCGCGCAACTCCGTGGGCAGCGCGTCAACGTCGAGCTCGGCGGTTGAGGCCCCGTTCGCAAGCCGCTGAAGATGGGCAATGATTGACTGCTCGCCCATGCGATACGACTCGTTCATGATGGATAACCTCCTTGGGTGACAGGATGCTCCGTATCATATCCCCAATTCGGTTTGAATTGGGGATATGAGTTAGCCAATGGGGACAAATGCTCCCCTAGACGGTGGTGTTTTGCGCGCGAGCGTATCAGTTGTTATTGCCACCATCGAACAATGCCTCAAAATCCTTCGCCGGCATGGGGCGGTAGTAGAGGAAGCCCTGAGCGTAGCGGGCGCCCATCTGTCGTAGCATGTTCGCCTGCTCATTTGTCTCGACGCCTTCGACCACGACGGGCAGATGGAGCGACTGCGCCATCTCGAGCATAGACGACACGATCTGGGAGCTCCGGTTGTCGGTTTTCCCATCAGGCAAAAAGGTGCGGTCGAGCTTGATAACATCGACGTTGACGTTCTTGAGCATCGCGAGCGTGGACTGGCCGGTGCCAAAATCGTCCATATAGGTCGAGAAGCCGCGGGTGTGCAGGTCGGCTGTCAGTTTGTCCACGGCTTCGGACTCCCCCGTATAAGCCGTCTCGGTGATCTCGATACGCATGAGCTCGGGCGGTAGGTTGTATTGGGCGGCGAGCGCCCCCATATGTTCGGCAACGTCGCAGGCAAGGATATCCACGCGCGACACATTAAGCGAGACCGGAACCACGCGAAGTCCTCGATCGATGCGCTTGCGCAGCCACGAGGCGACACCCTGCCAAATGTACTTGTCGAGCGTCACCACAAAGCCGCTTTCCTCGAGCGCCGGGATAAAGGACGCGGGCGGAATTAACGATCCATCTTTGTCGATCCAGCGTGTGAGCGCCTCGGCGCCAATGATCTCGCCGGTTTCCATATCAACCAGTGGCTGCAGGTAGTAGGTGATGCGGTCGTTTGAGAGCGCATACTGGAACTCGGTGAGGGTGCGGTGAAACGCAACCTCGCGCTTGTATTCCTCGGGGCGAAAGACGGCAATGCGATCCTTAAAGTCGTTTTTCGCGCGCCGATTGGTAAACATGGCCTTGGCCTGTGCATCGATGGTGATTTCCTCGTTGGAGTCGATGGGGTAGACACCCATGGACGGCCAGAAACCTACGCCGTTATCATGCTTGGCCACGGCCTCGCGAACGCGGTTATAGATTTTATGGACGGTGTCGTGCTCAAAGGGGATGAGTACGCAAAAGTCATCTTGGCCCCAGTACCCTGCGACGCCCATGTCGGCATTCTCGATGTCCTTGAGGACCGTGCCCACATCGGCGAGCATGCGGTCGCCCTCGGCCTGTCCGTGCCATTCGTTGAACAGCCGCATGTGTCCCATGTCGACGGTAGTGATACACCAAGCGCCGTCGCGCCCTGTCCTCAGAAATGCGTTGGCACGCCGCATAAACTCGCTGGGTCGATAGAGGCCCGTGAGCGTATCGATGCGTTCGGCGACGGCGCTTTTGCGCTCAATCTCAGGTATGGGGAGGCTGTCGTTGGGAACAAGCCCGCCGGCCGCACGAAGACGACGGTCGAGCTCGCCTAAAACGGCGGTCGCTTGATTGATTAAGCGCTCGTAAAAGGCCGGAACGACGAGGCAGACGGGGGTAATGGTATCGCCCGCGATTTGAACAGGAGCGAAAACGGCTTCTTTAAGATGATGGGTCAGTTGCTCGAATGCCTCGTGGCCCAACTCGTTGCTAAGCACGACGAACTGGGCGTTTCGTGAGCGGAAGACGCGACTCCTGCCGCGGGTGATCGACAACATGCGGCCTGCGTATTCGGCGAGCATGTTGTCGACAGCCTCGGCCCCATAGAGCTCGTTGAGCTTTGCCGTGCCGCGAACGCGGACCGCTATAAGCCCCGTCTCGCAACGGTCGCGACGGCAGGCATCGATAGCGTTGATCAGCATACGCTGCGTTCCGAGGCCCGTAGCGGCGTCGACGGTTTCGGCAAGCGAGTGGTTGACGAGCTCGCCGACATAGAGCGAGGGGGTATTTCCGTCGCCGTCGATACGAAACCCGCGAGCGCGGCAAAGGACGTAGTCGCCCGCGGCATTGCGCATGCGGTACTGCATGACGCGGCGGTGTTTGGAGCCGTTGTAGATTTGGTCGATATCGCTGGTATAGGCCTCAAGGTCATCGGGATGGACACGCGTTTTCCAGTAATCGTGGCAGTTGTCGATATGCTCGGAAGGAAGACCGAGATCGCGCAAGGCGCCTTGTGACCAAAGGGTGCGATGCTTGTCCAAGTTCTCGATAAAGCAATAACGGCCTTCGTTGAGCATCGAAAAGGCATCGAAAACGCGGTCGCTTATTTCGAAGTCGTCGGCGTGGACTTGCACGATATTGCGTCGATCAAGGTGCATGGCATGGCGCAGCTTGTAGTCGTACATGCGATGGTCGGCATCGAGTGTCATGCGATTGGAGGCTTCGCCCAGGGCGGGGTCGGCGTGTGCCACTCCGTAGCTAAACGAATGAGGCATCTCGGAATCGTTGTTCTTGAGCAGGACCGTTCGGCAGTGTTCCAGACGTTCGGCGAGGTCGTCCTCGGTCGCAATCGTAGATAGGATGGCAAACTCGTCGCCGCCTATGCGAAACGCCGCCTCGTCCACTTTCATATACAGTTTGAGATAAAGGCTTACCTGCAAGATGTAGCGGTTGCCCTCGTCATGCCCAAAGACGTCGTTGCAGTGCTTGAGATTGTCGATATCGATGAACGCCATGGTAACGGGGATGTCCTGCTCCCAGAGCTCCTCGAGGGAACGGGCAAAGCCGCCGCGGTTGCCAAGTCCGGTAAGCTGGTCGGTAAAGGCGGTCCTAATCAGATCATCCTGACGCTCGAGAAGGTCACGGATGGTCTTTTCGAGTGTTTCGGTGTAATTGCTGACAGGATCCATGTTCTAAGCGGCTTTCTGAGGTCGGGGCGGATTGCGTCGGGCGAGCTCGTTGTGTACACGCGTTGCTGCTCAGCGTATTGCGTGTATCCAGGCCTCCGCCTTGCTGCGTTGTTGGGTTACTTTGCCGGCTAATGTTCGCTGTTGATAACTGCTGAGTAGTATAAACAACAGTACAAAATTATATAGGGGTGCCCATACTATGGGTGACAATTATTTGCCAAGCGGTAACACGACGATGCGATGTTCGATGAAAATGCGACTGAGACGATATATGTTGACGGGTATACTTGTCCCGTTTAAAAACGCAGAAACGGGGATGATCGCATGACGCAGCCAGATACGACGCGCACGGTGGGGCTTGCGCTCGAGGGAGGCGGCTACCGCGGTATGTATACGGCGGGCGTGCTCGACGTTTGGATGGAACACGGTTTGACCTGCGACCATATGGTGGGCGTTTCGGCGGGCGCGGCGTTTGGCTACAACTTTAAATCGCGGCAGATCGGCCGCGCCATTCGCTACAACAAAGCCTATTGTGCCGATAAGCGCTATGCGAGTGTAACGAGCTGGTTGCGAACAGGGGACATGTTCAATGCCGATTTTGCCTATCACGAGGTGCCCGTCGAGCGCGATCCCATCGACCTGGAGACATATCGCGCCTGCCCCATGCGGTTTACGTGCGTGTGTACCGATATCGAGACGGGCGAGGCGGTCTATCACGATTTGCCGTATGGTGACGAGCGCGATATCGAGTGGATCCGGGCGTCGTCTGCTATTCCCGTGGCAACGCGTCCTGTCGCTATTGACGGGCATAAATATCTGGATGGCGGCGTGGCCGATTCCATTCCCAGTGCTTGGCTGTTTGCGCAGGGGTATGACCGCAACGTGGTGGTGCTGACGCAGCCGGCGGGCTTTGTAAAGCAGCCCAACAGCGTGATGCCCATGCTGCGTCGTGTGTTCCGTCACTACCCGGAGTTTGTCGCAGCGCTTGAGCATCGGCATGAGGTCTACAATGCTACGCTCGATGACCTGGCACGTCGCGAGGCTGCCGGCGAGATCTTTGTGGTGCGGCCGAGCGAATCGGTGAAGGTGCCGTCGCTGTGCCGCGAGCCCGATGAGCTCGAGCGCATCTACCAGATCGGCCGCCACGATGCGGAGGCGACGTTGTCCGCGCTGGAGACCTACCTGGCGGGGTAGAGCGGCGATGGAAAGCGCATCCCGGAATGGAGGTCCAAACTGGGATGCGCTTTCCATTGCTGAAGATATGAAGCTGCGAATCGGCTGCACGGCTTATGCTTATGCCTGCTGCCAGGTGTCGACGAGCTCCTTGGCTGCGGCGTGGGGGTCGTCGGCACCGCAGACGGCGCTCACCACAAAGAAGCCGTCGACGCCGGTGGCCTTGAGCTGCGGCAGATCGGCCGTCTTGACGCCGCCGCCCACCACGATGGGTACGGGGCTTGCCGCATGGAGGGCTGCCAGGTCCTCAAAGCTCTTGGTGATGATGGAACCGTCGGCCGCGCGTCCGCAATCGCGCTTGGTCTCGGTCTCGTGGAGCGGGCCTATGCCCAGGTAGTCGACCAGGCTCATGTCGGCGGTCTTGACGTACTCGAGCATCTCCTCGCAACGGGCCGAAAGACCCACGATGGCATCGGGGCCCAGCAGCTTGCGACAGACCTCGACGGGGATGTCGCTCTGACCCACGTGCACGCCGTCGACAGCGATGCCCTGCTCGCGCGCGGCGAGCACGCAGTCAAGGCGGTCGTCGATCAGCAAGGCGACCTGACCGGTCTTGCCGGCCTGAGCGATAGCCTGCGCGGCGTCGTCGGTCAGCGCGATGATCTCGCGGGCACTTGCCACCTTGGAGCGCACCTGGATGCAGGTAAAGCCGGCGTCGAGTGCCTGGGCCACTACATCGCCCACGGGGCGCCCGAGCGTGTTTTCGGGACCGAGTACCAGATAGGCCGAGATATCAAGGTTGTCGCGGATGCTCATCGTGCTTCCTCCTGTTTCTTGATCTGTGCTTCCATGCGCTCGAGTTTGCCGGTCATGGTGTCGGTAAATCCGGGTCGAATATCGGCTTTGAGCACGACTTCGGTGCGGATGCCCTTGCTCGCTAACACAAAGGTTGCGTCGCGCACGACCTGCATGACCTCGTCCCAGTCGCCCTCGATCTCGGTGAACATCGAGGTGGTGCGGTTGGGAAGGCCGCTCTCGCGAATGACGCGCACGACCTCAGCGACCTCGGCGGACAGTTCATCGCCGGTGCCACACGGGGCGATGGCCACGGCGACGAGCGTGTTCATGCCGGCGTTGGTTGCGGGCTCGGACATTGCTTATGCCTCCTCGAGCTCGAGTCGGTTATCGGCGATGTCCTGGGCGGTTGCGCGGTAGAGCTCGTCGATAAAGGCGACCTTAAAGCTTGCCGGGGCATCGGCGACAGCGGCGGCACGCGTGCCGGCTACGTTGTAGACGGCGGTGCCGCAGACGGCTGCCGTAAACGGATCGGCAGCGCAGGCGTACACGGCTAGCACGCCGCCCTGCGAGCAACCGCAGCCGGTAATCTTTGACATGAGCGGGCTGCCGCCGTGGGATTTGGCTACGGTCGTGCCGTCGGTAATCAGGTCGACTTCGCCCGAGACCACCACAGCGCCGCCGGTGTAGCGGGCGAGCGCTACGGCGGCATCGCGGGCGGCATCGACCGTGTCGGTGGTATCGACACCGCGCACGCGGCTCAGATCGGCTGCCTCGCCCTCAAGACCCCACAGGCCGGCGAGCGCGATGATCTCGGAGGCGTTGCCGCGTACGATGGCGGGCTTGTACTGCTTGAGCTCGTTTACCAGCTGGGTGCGCAGGCTACCGATGCCCAGACCCACCGGATCGAGCACCCAGGGCTTGCCGGCGTCGTGTGCCGCCTTGGCCGCGCGGGGAATCGTCTGCTCGTAGATGGGGAAGAGCGTGCCCATATTGAGATAGATGGCGCCGCCAGCAACGAGCGCCTCGCCCTCGTCTGGCAGATAGACCATGGCGGCCGAACCGCCCACGGCGAGCTGCGCGTTGGCGACAAAGTCGATCGTCACCGTGTTGGTGATGGAGCCGGCCATCGGATTGGTGGCGCGAATCTCTTCCACGGCCTTGACCACATTTTGCTTAAGCTGTTCCGAATCAATCACTGCACATGCCTCCTTGGCATAGAAAAGGGGCGCTGTGCATAGACAGCGCCCCTGCAAAGGCGGCATGCTCCCTACGCCAGCATTAACTGACAGGTTCAAAGGATTGGGCCCCATGCCCTCTCAGCCTTGTGGTTTGCACCGCCGGCACTCCCGCATCGAATCTGTTGTTCCCTATACTAGCGCACCTGCAGATCGGAAGAGCACACGTCTGAACTCCAGTCACCCGTCCCGATATCGT
>CABUDB010000065.1 GCA_902490245.1 uncultured Collinsella sp. | reverse complement strand
GCCGGCATCTTCGTCAACGTCAGCTCCGCCCCGACGGAAGTCGTTCGGAGTCGATGCAAGGAAGCCTGCCCAGAACTTGATTTCCCCTCGCCCGTCCCATTCTTCCTCGATGTTGTTCCGGCTGGCTGGAGCAAGGTAAACGGACTCGACGCGCTTCTCGGCAGCCTTGGGGTCACGCTGGACGAGGTCGCTTTTATCGGAGACTCGGAAAACGACGTGACGCTCCTCGAAAAGGTGCCGAACTCCTACGCAGTCGCGGGCGCGATGCCAGAGGCGAAGGCCGCGGCCCATCACCTGATCGGGAACGCAGCCGAGGACTCCGTCGCGAAGCTCATCGAACAGATTGTCCAGCAGCGAGGCTAGGGTTCCGCCAGCGTGGCATGCGCCGCGTGCCTCGTCATCCGTTCGTGGCGCGCTACCTCGTGACGATCCAGAGCGTGGCCATCGTCGCGACGCCGATGCCTACGATGAGCGCGGCCCACAGGACGCGGACCACGGGGTTCATGTCGCCCGTCACCACCATGTCGTTCGCGTGCCAGAACCAGCTCTCGTTTCCCTTGCGCATGATGCACTCCCTTAGCCTCGATTACGCCATCTATGGCCGAGCAATCGCAGGTCACGTGCCATAGATTTGCCCTACGCCCAGCTTTCAGTTCTGTAAGGCGGCGGGAGCCTGTGCGAGGCCCCGAGTCCTGAGGCCGTTGCAATGAAAATGGGAATCAAGGGGCACGCATCAATCATATGGGTTCCTTTCGAGGGCGATGGCAAACGAAGCATCCATCATATAATGGAGCGACGCAACCAGAGAGGTCACCCATGGAATTTTATGCAAGCTGCCCCGAGGGCTTTGAATCCGCACTCGCCGACGAGCTCAAGTGGCTCGGGCTTTCGCATGTCCGCCGCCTGAAGGGCCGCGCTACGTTTGAGGGCGAGCTCGAAGAAGGCTACCGCGCCTGTCTGTGGTCGCGCCTGGCCAGCCGCGTGTTTGTGGTACTTGGGCGCTTTGAGGCGCAGGATGCCGATGCGTTGTACGACGGCGTTTACGACATTGCCTGGGAAAACATCGTCCGCCCCGGCGCCACCATTGCCATCACTGCCCGTGGTGTGACCGAGCAGCTGCGCAACACGCGCTTCTCGGCCCTGCGCGCCAAGGACGCATTGTGCGATCGCCTGGCCGAGACCACGGGCCGTCGCGCCGATGTCGATGCTGCCGACCCCGATGTCCACCTGCTGCTTTCGCTACGCCAGCGCCGTGCGAGCATAAGCCTGGACCTTTCGGGCGACCCGCTGTTCAAGCGCCTGCCGCCCGCCGCGACTCGAGCCGGCGAGGGCGCGCACGTGCTGCGCCCCGACTACGCCGCCCTGGTGTTGGCGCAGGTCGGCTGGACCGCGCTGTGCGAGCGCGAGCTGACGGCCGACGACTACGAAAACGAGGCCCTACCTACGCTGATCGACGCCTCGTGCGCCGGCGGCGGCCTGCTGCTGGAGGCCGTGAACATTCTGACCGACCGCGCCCCGAGCGCCGCACGCGAGCGCTGGGGCTTTGAGGGCTGGCAGCTGCACGACGCCACTCTGTGGGAGCAGCTGCTCGCCGAGGCACGCGAGCGCGAGGCGGCGGCGCGCGAGCGCCAGGCGCGCATCGTTGCCGTAGACATCGACCCCGCCGCCCGCAAAACCGCCGAGTGCATGGTCAAGTGCGCCGGCTACAAGCGCTTTGTCGATTTTTGCGGCGCAAAATCTGCCACCGTACTGGACCACGCGGGCGCCGTCGCCGGTGCCGCCCTCGTCGCGGATACGACCGAGACACCGCTGTCGCTTATGCATGACGCCATGACGCTGGTCGGCGAGCTGCGTCGCGCGCCCGAGCTTACCGCCGCGCCGGTCGCCGCCCTCACCCGCGACGGCCTTATGGCCCGCGCGCTCCATGCCGAGCCCGCGCGCTCCATTGCCGTCATGCCCAACAACGAAGAGGCGACTATCGAGGTTTGGCCCTCGCTCGACCACGCCGCCGCAGCGTTTGAGGCTGCGACCAGCGCGGATGCCGAGGCCGAGGTTGCGGATGCCAACGAAGTCAACGATGAGGCCGCAGCTTCTGCCATGCCCGAGCCCGCTGCCACGCTCGACCTGGGCGACGGCAAGCCGCTGCCCGTGCTCATCCCCGAGTCCGAGCAGTTCGCCAACCGCCTGCGCAAGAACGCACGCCTGCGCCGCAAGTGGGCCAAACGCGAGGGCGTAAGCTGCTACCGCGTCTACGATGCCGACCTGCCCGACTACTCCGCCGCCATCGACCTGTACGAGGGCTGTCCGCAGACGCCGGGCCGCTGGCTCGTCATCGCCGAATACGCCGCGCCCAAGTCCATCGACCCCGCACTGGCCCAAGCCCGTATGCTCGATATTCTGGCCATCGCGCCGCGCATCCTGGATGTTCCGGCCGAGCACGTGCACGCCAAGGCCCGCATGCGCTCGCGCGGCGGCTCGCAGTACGGCAAGCAGGGCGCCGGCAAGGGCGGCCCGGGCGAGCGCGCCAACATCGCGCGCCGTCGCCTGCCGCTCATCGAGGAGGGCGGCCTTACCTTTGCCGTCAACTTTGACGACTATCTGGATGTGGGCATCTTCCTGGACCACCGCGTCACCCGCAACCTAGTGCGCGAGCACGCCAAGCAGGCGCGCCGCTTCCTCAACCTGTTTGCCTACACCGGCACTGCCACCTGCTATGCGGCAGACAGCGGCGTCGAGGAGACCGTGACGGTCGACCTCTCCAACACCTATCTGGACTGGGCCGAGCGCAACATGCGCCAGAACGGCTTTGTGGGGCCTCAGCATCATTTTGTGCGCGACGACGTGCTCGCCTGGATTCGCGACCAGCGCCAGACGCGCAACCGCTGGGACCTGATCTTTGTCGACCCGCCCACGTTCTCGAACTCGTCCAAGATGGGCCGTCGCACCTGGGATGTTCAGCGCGACCATGTTGAGCTTTTGGCCGGCGTATCGCGCCTGCTCGCGCAGGGCGGCCATGCCATCTTTAGCTGCAACCTGCGCGGCTTCCGCCCCGAAACGCGCAAGCTCGCGCGCGCGGGCGTCGTGCTGGAGGACATTACGGCGCAGACCATCCCCGAGGACTTCGCGCGCAACCAGAAGGTGCACCATTGCTATATCGTGCTCCGCCTGCCCATCGAGGACGCCATGGCCGAAGCCGGCTTTAGCGCCGAGGAAATTGCTGAGCGCGTCGAGAAACTGCGCAACCCCGGAGCCCGCAAGCCTCGCGCAACGGCGCCCGCGCACGCGCAGGCCGGCGTCCGAGGACCGCACGGCGACGACAAGCCCGCCTGCTCAGGCAAGCCCAAAAAGAAGAAGTTCTACGCCAGCAAGCCCAAGGGCAAATAAACAAGGTTGCGGTGGAATAGTTCCTAAAAATGCCTGGTAAAGGCCCAAACAGGAACTATTTCACCGCAGCTCATAGTGGGATGGCGGGTGCCGTCCTACCCTTGGGTGACCAGGCGATAGCCGATACCCACGTGCGTCTGGATATAGCGCGGGTGCGCGGGGTCGGACTCGATCTTCTTGCGCAGCGTACCCATAAAGACACGCAGGCTCGCCAGGTCACTCTTGGTCGCCGTGCCCCAAATCTCGTGCAGGATAAACTGGTGCGTCAGTACCTTGTCGGCGTTATGTGCCAGCAGGCACAGGAGCTTGTACTCGATCGGCGTCAGATGCAGCTCCTCGCCATCCATCGTGGCGATGCCGGCGTCAAAGTCGATATGCAGCTCGCCGGTATCGAACGAGCCCTCGGAGGCAACACCGCCCGTTTGCGCATACGAAAGGCGCCTGAGCGTGGTGCGAATGCGCGCGAGCAGCTCCTCGACCGAAAACGGCTTAGTCAGGTAGTCATCGGCGCCGGCATCGAGCGCTCGGATCTTGTCCGCGTCCTCGCTGCGCGCCGAAACCACGATGATCGGCATGCCCGACCACGCGCGCACCGACTCCACCACCTTGACGCCGTCCATATCGGGCAGGCCCAGATCGAGCAGCACAATGCTCGGCGCCTGCGACGAAGCGGCGGCGATGGCGGCGTGGGCGGTCTCCACAGCCATATGGCGCAAACCGTGCGCCTCGAGCGCGGCGACGATAAGGTTGCGGACGGCGGGATCGTCCTCAACGACCAAGATGAGCGGTTTCACGGCAGAGTTCGGCACAGCGCTACTCCTTATCAAACGAAACGTCGGCGGCGGGAAGCTCAATCGTAAAGACCGAACCGCGCGGGTCCGCCGCGGTAACCTCTATGCTACCGCCATGTGCCAGCGCAATGGAGCGGCAGAGCGAAAGCCCCAAGCCCACACTGCGGCAGCTGTCGGCCAGGCCATGGTTGGCGGTGTAGAACGACTCAAAGATTCGCTCGCGGTCCTCGGGCGCAATGCCCGGGCCATCATCAGCAACCGAGCACGCCACGCATCCGTCATGGACGCCAATCGAGATTACGATATGCGAGCCCGCAGGCGTATAGGCGATGGCGTTGTTCACCAGATTGACCACCAGCTGCACCATCAGGCGCGCGTCGACGTTGACGAGCGCCGGCTCATCGCACGCCACTACCTTAAGGTCATGCTCGCGCACGGCCGGATTTACGTGACGCAGCGCCTCCTCGACGATATCGTCCATGAGCTCGAGCGTGGTCGACAGGTGCATGCCGCCGCCCTCGAGCTTGGTGATGGCGAGCAGATTCTCGACAGTGACGTTGAGCCATTGCGCGTCCGAGCGAATGGATAGGAGCATGCCGCGGCGTGTCTGGTCGTCGAGCACGGCCGTGCCGGTCGAGCCCTGGTCGAGCAGCACATCGGCATTACCCGAAATACTGGTAAGCGGCGTGCGCAGGTCGTGCGAGATGGAGCGCAGCAAGTTGGCACGCAGCTGTTCGTTTTTGGCGAGCACCGCCGCTTCCTCGCGAGCCTCCATGGCGCGGGCGCGATCGAGCGCCAGCTCGCCTTCGCTCACGATGGCATCGGCAAGCGTCCGCTCCTCGGGCGTCAGCGCATCGGGCTCGGCGACAATGGCGAACACCCCCACCACCGAGGCGGGATCACCCGCGCGCACCATGGTGTCACCCGAGCGCACGGTCAGGTATATGCCGTAGAACGCCGAGGCGCCATAGGTGGCATCGAGCGGCGTTCCCACATAGGCGGACGCCGAGAGCCGCGGTGGCATCTGGGGCGCCAGCTCGTGCACCGGCGCGGCATCGCCCACGGCCGTGTACGTCGTGCGCGGCAGCAGGTCATCGTTATCGGCATCGGCGCTATACCACACGACCGGACAGTCCGAAAGACGCGCCAGCTGCGTTGCCATAGCGTGCACAATCTGTTGCTGATCGCCACACCGCTGCAGCATGCGGTTGGTCTCGAGCACCATCTGCGTGCGACGGTCGCTGGCGGCAGCCTGCGCCAAGGCGCGGCGCAGGGCCAGCGCGATCGAGCTCGATACGAGCGAGACCGCAAACATGATAAAGAACATGCCGGGATAGACGCGGTCGATAAACGACAGCGCGTAGCGCGGGTCGACAAACAAGAAGTTGTAGAGCGCCACGGCGGCAGCCGAGCTCAGCAGGCAGTACAGGCGGCTCCAGGTAAAGAAGGCGCACAGCTGCACGGCGAACACATAGACGATCATGATGCTCGGCGCGAGCCCCGGATGATCGAGCAGCGCGCCCACAACCGTCGCCGCGACCAGCAGCCCCGCCGATACGCAGGCGTCATACAGGGGGCTGCGACGCGTCAGCGTTGTACGCCGCCACCAAAAGTTCTCGGCAATATCGCCGTCCGCACGGACGTCCATCAGCGCCCCGCCCCTCTCTCAAAAACAAAAACCACCACAAAGGGGACAGGCACCTTTGTGGTGGTTCTCCCTTGTGGTGGTTTCAAGTGTATAGCCTTTGCAGCCCGCGGTCGCTAGACAAACAGCACGTGCGCGAGCAGTGCGCACACGCACGCCGCGACAAACACCAGTGCCACGATCGAAATCACGCGATCGGCCATGTCCATGTTGGCCCGATCCGTAAAGAACCGATCTTCGGCGGCGTCGACGCGTGCCTCGCGCACCAGCTCGGCCGCAAGATCGCGACCGTCAAGCGTCTTTGCGTCCATGGTTTTCTCCCCAGACTCATTTCCCGTCATTGCAAACCTGCCCGTTCACAGTCAAATCTCGGGTGTCGACTACGGGCGCTCGTTGGGGGCAAGGCGCTGCATCTTGCTCACGGCCTTAAACTTGGTGAACAGCGGCACGTACTCAAAGCTCACGTTGGAGTTCTCCAGGCCGTACCAGCGCGCGGGCGTGCCGGCGGCGCGGCGGATGATGTACTTGAGCGTGATGGCCGTGCGCTCGCTCGGCTCCACGTCGCTTTCGGGCGCCAGCAGCTTGCGGATCATGACGAACTTGAACGTGCCAATGTTGCCCGGATCCTTATAGACCGAGTAGTCGTGCGTCTGCGACGGCAGCTCGCCGGTGGCAGCCAGGTCCTGAACAACTTGGCGCAGGTAGGCGTTGACGCGTTGGTTAATCTTGTAGCCCAGGTACAGATGCACGCGGAAAACATAGTCGGTGCCGAACGTCTCGACCGAATAGGCAAAGGTATGCGGCTCGTCCATGGTCTCGACGTTCACGAACCACCAGGCGCGAGCGCGCTTGGGATGCTTGTCCAAGATCGAGTAGACGATATCACGGTCGATGTAGTCGGTATGGGTGTCCTTGGTCAGGTACACGATGTTGTCGCTCATGCGCTCGTAACGGTCGTCGTCGCGCAGGCGCTTGAGCTGCGGCAGATAGCTGCGCAGCGGCAGCAGCGTAAACTGACGCCGCTCGACCGCCGTGCCGTTGTACCAGCACACCATAATGCCCATGATGAGTGCAGCCATAAGGATGGTGAAATAGCCGCCGTGGAAGAACTTGGTGAGCGAGCTCACAAAGAAGAAGCCCTCGAGCATGAGGAAGAAGACGGCAAAGATCCACGGCGCAACCTTGAGCTTGCGCTCCACGTGCAGATAGAAGAAGAGCAGCAGCGTCGTGCACATCATGGTCAGGGTAATAGCCAAGCCGTACGCAGCCTCCATGTGCGCCGAGTTCTGGAACAGCAGCACCACGATGACGCAACCCACGAGCATGACGTTGTTGACCATGGGGATGTAGAGCTGGCCCTTGGTCTCGGCAGGATAGAAGACCTGCATATGCGGCATGAGGTCCAGGCGGCTGGCCTCGGACACCAGCGAGAATGCGCCGGTGATGAGCGCCTGCGAGGCGATGATGGCCGCGACGGTGGAAAGGCCGACGGCAAAGGGGCGCAGACCCGGGGCGAGCATCTGGTAGAAGGGGTTGAGGTCGGCGATACCCATGAGCTCCGGGTTGCCGGCGTTGTTGATAAGCCACGCGCCCTGGCCCATGTAGGACAGCAGCAGGCAGCACTTAACGAACGGCCAGGTGGCATAGATATTGCCGCGGCCCACATGGCCCATGTCGGAATAGAGCGCCTCGGCACCGGTGGTAGCGAGGAAGCAGCTGCCCAAAATCATGATGCCCGCATGGTTGTTGGGGCTCAGCAGAAAAGCGATGCCACGCAACGGGTTGAGGCACAGCAGCACCGCGGGATACTGGCAGACAAAGAACAGGCCCGTGCCGCCCAGGAACAAAAACCACAGCGTCATGATGGGACCGAAGGCGTGACCGATCTTGGCCGTGCCGATGCGCTGCACCAAGAAGAGCGCGATGATGATGGCAAGCGTGATGGCGACGACACGACCCTGGTCGTCACCGAGCACGGCATGGACCGCCGGGATGGTGCGCAGGCCCTCGATGGCCGTGGTGACGGTAACGGCAGGCGTCAGGATGCCGTCGGCGAGGAGCGCCGCGCCGCCCAGCATGGCGGGGATGATGAGCCACTTGCCGCAGCGCTTGACCAGGCTGTACAGGGCAAAGATGCCGCCCTCGCCGTGGTTGTCGGCGCGCAGCGAGATCAGCACGTACTTGACGGTCGTCAGCAGCGTGACCGTCCACACGACAAGGGAGAGCGCGCCGAGCACGAACTCCTGCGTAACGCTTCCGATGCCGCCGTTGCCGGCAACGAGCGCCTTGGTTACATACATGGGGCTGGTGCCGATATCGCCATACACCACGCCCAGCGTGACGAGCATCGCCGAGATGCTCACAGGAATCGCAGCGTGCGAGGCTACTTCCTTTGCCTTTTGTTCCATAAGCCGGTTTCCTCCCAATTTTAACGTTAGACGG
>CABUDB010000064.1 GCA_902490245.1 uncultured Collinsella sp. | reverse complement strand
GCGTCTACCTGCCACTGGGCGTGTGCGATAAGTGCCGCAACACCGGCGGTGAGGACATTCTGGGCGAGGCAATCGCCACTGCCGAGGAGTGGGCCGGCACGGGTATGGGCCTGGAGGTCGACCCCAAGAGCCTCAAGTGCCATAAGCTTCGCGAGTACGAGCGCAAGGAGTACATGGAAAAGATCGCCCGTACGACGGGCCTGACGGTGACCAAGCTCAACCCGGCGACGGCGGCGCTGGCCTCGGTGACGCAAAAGCTCAAGGCCCACCGCCATCAGATTACCCAGCTGGAGCGCACGCTCAACACCATGTGCGGCACCACGACGGCCAAACGTCGCCGCACGCTTACGCACGGGCGCCAGCTGGTACTCTCGACGCTGCAAAACCATCCCGAGCTTGCCCAGAACATGCAGGTGAGCACGCCGGAATGCGATTTTGACAAGTGCACGTCGTGCGGCGAGTGCGTCAACGTGTGCCCCACGTTTGCCTGCGATCTGGTAGGAAGCGGCCGCTTTGCGTTGGAGTCCACGTATTGCCTGGGTTGCGGAGCCTGCGTCAAGGTGTGCCCCTAGCATGCGCTTAAGCTGGTTGAACATGATGCATCCAACTTAGTCGTCGTCGATCCCGAGGCCGAGGAAAAGGCCGCCCAGAAGGCTAAGGCCCACGAAGAAGCCCAGAAGGTCAAGGCCGAGGCAAAGGCTAAGCTCGGCAAGATGCTCGATCAGGTGGAGAAGCTCGCGGACTAGTCAGCGACCCCTATCTCTGCTTCATTCGTGCCGCCGTGGCGTCCGGGTTAGCCCAGATGCTGCGGCGGCGCTATACTTATGCAGTTTGAAATGCTTGTACCAAAAGGAGCTGTCGTGTCCCTTTCCATCGGTATCGTGGGCCTGCCCAACGTAGGCAAGTCGACGCTGTTCACCGCGCTTACCAAAAAGACCGGCCTTGCCGCCAACTACCCGTTCGCCACGATCGACCCCAACGTGGGTATCGTCGACGTGCCCGATAGCCGTTTGCAAAAGCTCGCCGACATCGTCAACCCGGGTCGCATTGTGCCGGCGACGGTCGAGTTCGTCGACATCGCAGGCCTGGTGAAGGGCGCTAACGAGGGCGAGGGTCTGGGCAACCAGTTCCTGGCCAACATTCGCGAGACCGACGCCATCTGCGAGGTCGTGCGCTACTTTAAGGACCCCAACGTCATGCGCGAGGTGGGCCGCACGGGCGAGTTCGTCGATCCCGCCGGCGATGCCGACACCATCATGACCGAGCTCATCCTGGCCGACATGGGCACGCTCGAGAAGCAGCTGCCCAAGCTTGAGAAGGAGGCCAAGCGCGACAAGGAGCTCATGCCCAAGTTTGAGGTCGCCAAGCGCCTGCTTGCCTGGCTCAACGAGGGCAAGCGCGCTGCGTCTATGGAGATGACCGACGATGAGCGCGCCGCTGCCAAGGGCCTGTTCCTGCTCACTATGAAGCCCATCCTGTATGTGGCCAACGTGGACGAGGACATGCTCAACGAGGACCTGGCGCCCATCGATGGTGTTAAGCCACTGCCCATCTGCGCTAAGATCGAGGCCGAGCTTTCCGAGCTCGATCCCGAGGATGCGGCCGACTACCTGGAGAGCCTGGGCCTGGAGCAGCCCGGTCTGGACGTGCTCGCGCAGGCAGCCTACAAGCTGCTTGGCCTGCAGTCGTTCTTTACGGCTGGCGAGATGGAGGTCAAGGCCTGGACGGTGCGTCAGGGTGCGACCGCTCCGCAGGCTGCTGGTGTCATCCACACCGACTTTGAGCGCGGCTTTATTAAGGCCGAGGTCATTGGCTACGACGACTACATCGAGCTCGGCGGCGAGCAGGGCGCCAAGGCCGCCGGCAAGCTGCGTATTGAGGGCAAGGACTATGTCATGGCCGATGGCGACGTCGTGCACTTCCGCTTTAACGTGTAAGGATGACGCACATGTTTAAATATGGCAAAAAAGCCGGCTACATGGGTATTGCGCTGCTCGTGCTTGCGGTGATTCCGCTGGTGGTCGCAGCGTGTGTTATCCCCAACATTGGTTCCGAGGTGGCAACAAAGTTTAATGCCGCCGGCGAGGCGACGCGCTGGGGCAAGAGCTACGAGTTGCTGGCACTGCCGGTGCTCAACCTGCTGCTGAGCGTGGCGACGTACTTTACGGCAGGGCGCCAGGCTAAAAACAATGATGACTCCGCCGCCATGGCGCGCATCGTGTGCGAACGCTACCTGCGCAACGGTTGCATCACGGGTGTGTTCCTCAACGTGGTTAACGTTTACTTTATGTACTCGGCGATTACCGGAACGGGCTTTGGCCTTGGTTTCTAGCTTGTCCTTTTAGGCAACGAGCCTGCACGCATATTCAATGGCTGCTGCGAGGCCGCCGCTCGATCGTGGTTTAAAGACCATATCGGCGGCGGCCTCGTTTTCGTATCCGGCGCCGCGAAGGGCGAGTGCAATGCCGGCTTCTAAAAGGAGCGGCAGGCCGCGTTGGCTGGTTGCGATTACGGCAGCCTGATTGAGCGAGCAGCTATGCGTTTGGCATTGGATGGCAAGTTCACCTTGCGCCGGGCAAGGGACCAGAATGGCGGCGACGCGACTTGATAGCAATGCAAATGCTGTGCGCTCATCGGGCGAAAGACATTCTGCTTCAACGACGACGAGCTTGGGCGGTGCGCTGTTTGTGCGAAGCGTGGCTCGGTACGTGCGGACCGAAGAACCCGACATAGAAAACTCCTGTGTATTCGGCAAAACGTAAACTATAGTTTACGTTTATGTTCGGCTCCATTTCAAACTCGTCTGCATGGACGAACGCGCGGAACAGATTCTTGGCAGGCGGGTCGAAGAGACACGCAGAGACCTTGGTATCTCCAAGGTTGATTTTTGTGTGGCGACAGGAATCAGCCGACCCTACCTCGACCGAATCGAAGATGGAACGGCAAATTTCACGCTCAAGGTTCTATTTAAGATCGCGCCCGCACTCGGCATGACGGTGTCAGAGCTTCTCGAGGGGATCGAATAGGGCGTTCCCCCGCTGCTATTTGACGCTCTTTGGGCGGGTCCCCCTGGTTGCGATGTGCAAAATCGCGAGTATTCAGCACCAGTTCGGCTGTAGACGGTAGCTTGAGCGGCTGGTTTTGCCTTTTTGGTAGTAGTTAATCCACACGTTAAATAAAAATGAGGAATAAATATTTACTAGACGGCCCCTTCGTCCTAAAAGTTCGTCTAACAATTGGCCGATTCTATGCCTCTGGCGGAGAAATTGCAGAATACTCCGTTATTTGCACGGCCCGAGGGGGACCACCTGTCGTTTGAGGCTGCGATAAGTGGAACTGCCTTAGGGATTAGGCCATCGGGATTCGGTCGTGGTTGACTTGGCTGTAGAACAGGCGCTGGATCTCGGCGGCATCGCGTGACTGGCCGAGTGCCCACATGGTCTTGGCCACGAGCGTCTCGGTGGTCATGTCGTCGCCGCGCAGAATGCCCGGATGATCGGCGTAAGCACGGCCAACCTCATAAACACCCAGGTCAAGGCCCTCTTCTGGGACCTGCGTGGTCATAACGACGGTGCGGCCCGAATCGACCCAGCGGAAAATTGCCTCTTGGAACGACTCGCCCGACTCGCCAAACTCGGGAATACCGCCAATGCCAAAGGTCTCAAGGATTACAGCATCGTAGCTGTCGGCAAGGGCGTCGAGGATGCCCGGGTTTACGCCGGGCGTAAGCTTGAGTACAAATACGCGCGGGTCGATGCTGTCGTAGAAACGCACCGGGTTTTCGCCCTGATGCGTGCCGTGAAGCCCGTTGTGCACGATGCGGTCATTGCGGATATAGGCGATGGGTGGATAGTTGACGCTAATGAACGCGTTAAAGCTCATGGTGCGCTGTTTGCGGGCGCGCGTGCCGGCAATGGCTACGCCGCCAAACACGATCGAGACATCGTGCGAGTGCTCGTCGAGCGCATAGAGCAGGCTCTGGTACAGATTGAGTTTGGCGTCAGTAAAGGGATTGCCCATGGGCTTTTGCGAGCCGGTGAGTACGATGGGCTTGGGGCTGTCCTGAATCAGATAGGAAAGCGCCGCCGCGGTGTAGCTCATGGTGTCGGTGCCGTGCAGAATCACGAAGCCGTCGTGGTCGGCATAACCCTCGACGATGACGTCGCGGATACGCATCCAGTCACTGGGGCGCATATTGGTGCTGTCGATGTTCATCGGCTGTACCACGTCGAGCTCGCAGAGGCCCGAGATCTCGGGGACGCTCTGGGCGAGCTCCTCACCGGTCAGGGCGGGGGAGAGGCCGTTGCCGTCCTCGGTCGATGCGATGGTGCCGCCCGTGGCGATGAGAAGGATGCGCTTCATTCTGGTATTCCTATCGTATTTGCCGCCGCAGAGGCGGAGTCGTTCGGCAGTATTGTGGCACAGGGCATCCAATGTTCAAACGTATTACATCATCTGTAACGTTTGGTAACACTTCAATCGCCGTCAAATAGGGCCCCGGTCGTGCGTTTGCCGTGCGCTGATGGCTGCGAGGGGCGAGAAACCCCATATAACGTGTACACTATGAAAGCTGTTTTCGTTTATTCGCGCGGGTGGGCACCGGCTCCCCGCCAACAAGAGGGGGAAACCATGGATCAAAAGGCTTCCGCAAAGGTCCTCGTACTCGACTTTGGTGCGCAGTACGGTCAGCTCATTGCCCGTCGCGTCCGCGACCTCAACGTGTATTCCGAGATCGTTCCCTGCGACATCTCGGCCGACGAGATTCGCGAGATGAACGCCTCTGCGCTCATCCTTTCCGGCGGCCCGGCCTCCGTGTATGCCGAGGACGCTCCGTCCATCGATCCTGCCATCTTTGACCTGGGCCTTCCCGTCCTGGGCTTTTGCTACGGCCATCAGATCACGGCCGTGACGCTCGGCGGCAAGGTTGGCCACTCCGAGGTGGGCGAGTACGGCCGCGCCACCATCACGCGTACGGCCGGCGCCAAGCTCTTTAACTCCACGCCTATGGAGCAGACCGTGTGGATGAGCCACCGCGACGCCGTGTCCGAGGTGCCCGAGGGCTTTACCGTTACCGCCAGCACCGACGTGTGCCCGGTTGCCGCCATGGAGTGCGTCGAGCGCAAGATCTTCACCACGCAGTTCCACCCCGAGGTCAAGCACTCCGAGTACGGTCAGCAGCTGCTGAGCAACTTCCTGTTTGAGATCTGCGGCCTGGAGCCCAACTGGAGCATGGACAACCTGGTCGAGACCATGACGGCCGAGTTCCGCGAGAAGGTCGGCGACGACCGCGTGATTCTGGCCCTGTCCGGTGGCGTCGACTCCTCCGTCGTGGCTGCGCTGGGCGCTCGCGCCGTGGGCAAGCAGATGACCTGCGTGTTCATCAACCACGGTCTGCTGCGCAAGGGTGAGCCCGAGCAGGTGGAGGAGGTCTTCACCAAGCAGTTTGACGTCGACTTTATCCACGTCCACGCCGAGGACCGCTATGCCGAGCTTCTGGCCGGTGTGACCGAGCCCGAGGAGAAGCGTCGCATCATCGGTACGCAGTTCTGGAAAGAGTTCTTCGCCGTGGCGCAGCAGCTCGAGACCGACGGCAAGCCGGTCAAGTATCTGGCTCAGGGCACCATCTACCCCGACATCATCGAGTCTGGCGCTCGCAAGACGGGCGGCAAGACGGCCACCATCAAGAGCCATCACAACCTGATCCCGTTCCCCGAAGGCGTGCACTTCGACCTCATTGAGCCGCTCGACCACTTCTTTAAGGACGAGGTCCGCGCGCTTGGTCTGGCGCTGGGCCTGCCGGGTCACATCGTGTTCCGTCAGCCTTTCCCGGGCCCGGGTCTGGCCATCCGCATTATCGGCGCGGTCGACAAGGAGAAGCTCGAGATTCTCAAGAACGCCGACGCTATCGTGCGCGAGGAGCTCGACGCCTACAACCAGCGTCTGTTTGAGCAGACCGGCGAGCGCAACTCCGAGCACAGCTGCTGGCAGTACTTTGCGGTCCTGCCCGACATTAAGTCCGTCGGCGTTATGGGCGACGAGCGCACCTATCAGCGCCCGATCATCCTGCGTGCCGTCGAGTCCAGCGATGCCATGACCGCCGACTGGGCCAAGCTGCCCTACGACGTCCTGGCCCGCATCTCCGGCCGCATCGTGGCCGAGGTCCCCGGCGCCAACCGCGTGTGCTACGACATCACGTCTAAGCCGCCCGCGACGATTGAGTGGGAGTAAGCCGATAGGGCTTTGACCTGCACCATTGAGTGTCTCCGAGAACCGCCTGGTGCTGTTTCGGCATTGCCGCAGGGCAAAGCCACCAGCGAAATAATGGGGATAAGAGCCCTCGAACCCTCTGGTTCGAGGGCTTTCTTTCTGCTCGTCTACCTGGGAAAACGGCTCAATTATTCCCGTATGCCCCTACTGAGCGGCACAGCGGGGTGCTCGGAGGTACGGGAATAATCGGGTCCTGCGGGAATAATTCACAATTCGGGTCCACCGAGGGGCGATTTGGAGCGGCAGAAACTGAGTTGAAACTGCGGGCTCAATTCAAGCCTTCGTCAACTGCATTTGCCCAGGTCAACAAACGGGAATATAAAAACGCGAAAATCGGTTTCCGCAGTTTCGGCAACCCCGAATGCCGCCGAATGACGCCGCGTATCTTGCTGTGCTCGAGCGTTCAGCTATTCCCCGAACAGGGCTTCTGGGGCGCCGATTCCATGTGGGAATAATGGAACGGCCTCTGAAAGATCGGAGGCTGTCCGTAATGAAACGTCAATTTATCTGATGAGATATTAAATAGAGGATTTCCGGTCGGCGTAAGCGGCCTCGTCGATTGCTCCGTGCTCGAGCTCCGCGCGCTTTTCCGCCCAGGACTTGATCGACTGCGCGAGCTTGGGGGCATGCGGTGCCCTGGGGTCAGCCGCCAGGCCCATGCCGTCCTCGCTGGTCACGAGGCCGTAGCCCTCCTCCAGCTGCAGCAGCAAGGCCATGAGATCGCGCGACGTCTCGACTCCGTAGTCCTTGAGCGCGCCCACGGAGATCTCGAGCGCTTTCGCGATCTTCTCCAGCAATTTGGGCTTCACCGCGCGGATACCGCTCTCGTAGTGCCTGATCGCGCCCTCGGTGAGTCCCACCGCATCGGCGAGCTGGGCCCACGTCAGCCCCTTCGCCTTGCGGTGCCGCCGAATGTTGTCGCCTGTCGCCATGTGCCCTCCTGGAGATTCCATTGCCGACTTTTGCAGGCGTGATGCGTTGGTGACCAAGGCAATCAGGGGAAATTTGATGAAAAAGGTATATACTATTTTCATCAAATAGGAGGAATGCCATGACAGAAGCAGAGGCCATCGCTAAGCGCATAGAGAGCTTCGGCGCCGGCAGGGCCTTCACGGCCGCCGACTTCTCCGACGTCGCAGGCCGACGCAACGCTGCCAACGCGCTCGGGCGCCTGCATGCAAAGGGAGGGATCGCCCGCGCCATCCGCGGCGTCTACTACGCGCCGGAGCGCAGCGCGCTCATGGGCACCGAGGTGCCGGCCAGTGCCGACGAGGTCGTGCGCGCCGTCGCCCGTGCCAACAAGTGGATCGTCGCACCGTCCGGCGACGCGGCACTCAATGCGCTGGGCCTTGACACGCAGGTGCCCGCAAAGCTCGTCTACGTCAGCAGCGGTCCGTACAAGCGCTACGAGTATGGGCCGTACGATATCGAGCTCCGACATCGCGCCAACCGCGACCTGCTCGACTGCTCGCAGATCACCTGCACCATCGTGCAGGCCCTCAAGGCGCTCGGACGCGAGAACGTGGGCGACGAGGAAATCAGGACGCTCGCGCGCAATCTCACGGAAGAGCAGACCGGCGCGTTCCTGGAAGAGTCGGCGGGGCTCACCTCCTGGGTTGCCGACGCCGCGAAGAAGATATGGGAGGCGAAGCATGGACAGGATCGCTAGGGCCTCGACCGACGAGCGCAGACTGGTTGCATATCCATATCCATCGACTACTTTCGATTGATGCTCAGTGCCCATTGTATTCGCTACGATTAAACTCGGCACAGGGGATACTGGTTTTCCGTGCGAAAACGCTCATGCCGCTAAATTGAGCGACCGCCTGTACTGCAGCGGGATCATCCGCCCGAGCGATCCCTTAATCCGTCGCCCGTTGCGCCAATCGGCAGAAGCCACGCGTGGACGCTAATCGCTCGAGCGAATCGTCGTCGGTTTCCGTTTAACGATTTCTTTTTCCGCTATTATCTGACCCTCGGACTTCCTCGTGATAGAAGTAGTCCACGATCACCGGATGCCCCTGGGGGACTCTGCCATAAGGC
>CABUDB010000063.1 GCA_902490245.1 uncultured Collinsella sp. | reverse complement strand
CGTATGGGAAAATGCAGTATCAAACCATGGGAAGGATGAGCGTGAGCAGGTAATAGGTCATCAGACCCGAGTTTTTATCGGGAACGACCGATTCCAGGGACGCACCGGATTCAAGCACGCGATCGGTAAAGCCCGCATCGTTCGGCACACCGGTCGTCTTGTAGGCGATGTTCTCGTCCTCGCCCTTCTTGGTGTAATAAATCGTGTAATCGTCCGTGTTGTACTCGACCTTGTCGACACTCTTCTTATCGAGCGCTTTGACAAACGTCGAGTAATCGGTCTTCGTAATCTGCTGCGTGTGACCGATGTTGGGGAACAGAACGGTCGAGAGCACGAGGTAGACGACGAAGGCGATGAGCACGTAGAGGATCATATTCCGTCTACGTTTATTGTCATCCATCTCCATCTGCTTGAACTCCATCTACTGGGGTTGATAATGTTTTCTAGAATACCCAACCCGGACGGCGATAAACCGACGCCGGGCACGAAAGGACAGAGATGGCATCACTGGGAGTCGGCAAGGTTCAAATCTATACGGGCGACGGCAAGGGCAAGACGACGGCTGCGCTGGGGCTCGCGCTGCGCGCCACGGGCTATGGACTTAACGTACTCATGCTTCAGTTTGCCAAGAAGCTGCACTGCGCCGAACATGACGCAGCTCCTCGATTGGGGCTACGCATCGTACAAGCCAACCGCGACACACCCGAAGCCTGCGCTGCACAGATCATGGAGCTGGCGCGCGAGCAGATATCACAGGTCGACGTTCTGATTTTGGATGAACTCGGCGAGGCCATGCGACGGGGCTTTGTGACGCGCGAAGATGTCGAAGCGTTGATCGCGATGAAACCAACCACCACGGAGCTCGTGCTCACCGGCCGCGGCCTGCTGCCCCTCGCCGACCTTGCCGACCTAGTTACCGAAATGCGCCCCGTCAAACACTACTTCGACGAAGGCCTCCTAGCCCGCCAAGGCATCGAATACTAAATGATCCGAAGGGGACGGAGGAAAACGGATCATTAGGCGGTGGCGCGGCCGAGCCAGTTGCCGCTGTGGTGGTAGATGGTAAACATCGTGGCCGTGATGAGCCAGGTTACGGGGTAAACCAGCAGCAGGTGCTCTAGCGACGGATCGAACGGCATAATCGCAAACACCCAGATAACCCTGAGCACGACGGTGCCAAAAATCGTGAGCAGCATGGGCTGCAAGCTCACGCCGGCGCCGCGAATGGAGCCCGACGCATTTTCGATAATCGAGAAGATCGCGTAGAACGGCGCGATGAAATGAAGAATCGTCGTGGTGTACGCCGAAATCGAAGCATCGTCGACAAACAGACGCGACAACGGGCCCGAGAACACCATCAGCACGGCAGAGAGGCCACCGATCAGCGCAAACGAAAGCACGAGCGACGTGTGGTAGCCCTTGCGCATGCGCTCGTAATTACGCGCGCCAAAGTTCTGCGCCGAGAACGTAGTGATCGATACGCCGAGCGCCTCGGTCACCATCCAGATAATGCCATCCAGGCGCCCAGATAGACCCCATGCCGTGGTGACATCGGCACCAAACGAGTTGACCGACATCTGGATCAGCACGTTCGAGATCGAATAGGCAGCCGATTGAAAACCGAGTGGCAGACCGCACGAGATCATACTCTTACAAATACCGCGATCGATGCCGAGCTTAGACAGCGAAAGACGCCATGCACCCGGAGCGCGCATCATGCGCAACACGATCATCGTTGCATTGGAGCAAATGGTCAGCGCTACCGCGATGCCGCAGCCCAGCGCCTCCATATGCAACACAGCAACAAAGATGATATCCAGCACCACGTTAACAAGGCAGCCAGAGGCAATGATCACAGCGGGACCGCGCGTATCCCCCACGGCACGCAGCAGTGCGGTTCCCATATTAAGCAGCAGTGCCGCAACCATCGCGGCAAAATAACAGCGAGCATAGGCAACGCCCTCGGCAAGTAGCTCGTGCGGCGTATTCATCAACACCAGCATGGGCTCGACAAAAACCATGCCAAGAATGGAAACGACGATGCCGCCCACCAAAGCAAGCGTCATGGCTGTATGGACCGAACGGCTCAGACGCTCGCTATCGTGCTGGCCAAAAAACTGACCCGTGATAACGGCACAACCGGCGCCAACGCCAACGCAAAAACCAATGCAGAGCTCGGTGAGCACCATCGTGGCTTGAATGCCGCCAAGCGCAAGCTTGCCGCCAAACTGACCGACGATATAGGTGCCGATAAGCGTGTAAGCCTGCTGAAAAAACGAGCTAAAGAAGATAGGGACGCACAGCGAAAGCAGCTGCTGCCAAATGACACCCTGCGTCACATCGATAGCCGTAGATTTCTTAGCCACACGCCCTCCCCACCAGCGTACGTCAAACAATAAAACGGCAATTTAAGACCAAAGCCAATACCAGCTTAGCACCGACCGGGATCGGCCGATACACCCCGAATCAGAGCCCGGTGCGAAATATCTGCCTAGTGATACAGCCCCGGCTGGTAGTGGTACTCGTTGCTCACATGCGGACACAGCTGCCAAAAGGCAACAGCACTTGCCGCGGCCACGTTGAGCGAATCGACCCCATGCGCCATCGG
This sequence comes from uncultured Collinsella sp., assembly GCA_902490245.1. Taxonomy (GTDB): domain Bacteria; phylum Actinomycetota; class Coriobacteriia; order Coriobacteriales; family Coriobacteriaceae; genus Collinsella. The sequence goes on along the minus strand of CABUDB010000063.1, from coordinate 5,712 downwards.
AATACGCACGGCGCGGTCGCAGCCGGCAATGGTCTTGGCGCCCAAGCCGGCACCCTCGGTACCCATAAAAATCGCCAAGCGATCAATCTTCTGCAGCACAGGATCGTCCAGCGAAACGGAATCATCCGTCAACGCCATAGCGGCACACGAAAAACCGGCATCATGAAGCGCGGCCAGGCCATCATGTGGCCACACGCGAGCCTCACTGCCAATACGCGTCCACGGCACTTGAAACACGGTGCCCATGCTCACGCGGGCCGAGCGACGATACAGCGGGTCGCAGCACGTAGGGCTCACCAGAATGCCGTCGACATTGAGCGCGGCAGCCGAGCGGAAAATCGCGCCCACGTTCGTGTGGTCGACAATGCCCTCGAGCACGCACACGCGCACAGGGCGCTCCCCCGCCGCCTCGACAACGCCACCCAAGAACTCATCGACCGGAATCTGACGCGGGCGACGAAACGCCGCGAGCGCACCGCGCGTCACGTTAAAACCCGTCAGACGCTCCATAAGCTCCATCGAGGCCACGAACACCGGGACCGGACCCGCTCCCTCGCGCACAACCAAGCGCTCAAACAGCGGCATCATCTGGTCGAGCCAGCGTTCACCCAAAAGAAAGCTCACCGGCTCGTATCCGGCACGCACCGCACGCTCGATGACCTTGACACTCTCGGCGATAAAAATGCCCTTCTGCGGCTCCAGCACGCAGCGCAGCTCACGCTCGGTCAGTCGCACGTAGGCATCAAGCCGCTCGTCCTCGAGCGAATCGATTCGCAGCACCTCAACGGCATCAGTCATAGCAGCCAGCCCGCACCTTTCTTTACAGCGCATCTATACCAAACGAGGCGACGCTAAGCGCCGCCCCATGCATTCAAACAATCCGATGATACCGTTCACGCCGGACGATTTACGCCTCAACGCGACGATACGTTACGAACTCATAATCGACACCCTCGTCGCCCTCGCCCGAGGCAATCGTGGCAACACCGCCACGCCGCGCAATCTCCCACGCGGGATCGGCATCCAGATCGGGAAAATACGTATCCACGTCATGCACGCAATGGTTATGCGTAACCTCGGCCTCGGCGCAATGCGGCAAAAACTGCCGATACACCTCACCGCCACCGATCACCCACGCAACGGGCTCATCGGCTACCGCGGTGAGCGCTTCGTCGACGCTATGCACCACGTCGACGCCCTCGGCAGCAAAGTCCTCATCGCGCGTGAGCACGATATTACGACGGTTCTTGAGCGGACGCCCGCCGGGAAAACTCAGCAGCGTCTTGCGTCCCATAATGACCGGGCAGCCTTTGGTGCGCGCCACAAAATGACGCATGTCGGCGCGATTAGACACGACCATGTCACCCTCGCACCCAATGCCCCAATCGTCACACACGGCGACAATGGCGGAAAGCTTACACGTCATGCGCGTCACCTACACCGCAATGGGGATGTTCTTGACCTGCGGGCCGTGCTCATAGCCCTCGACGATCAGATCATCGGTCGTAAACGCATAGAAGTCATGTACATCGGGGTTAAGCGTTACCTTAGGCGCGGCAAACTGCGGACGCTCGATAAGCTCGCGGACGATATCGACATGACGGTCGTAAATGTGGGCATCGGCGATCACATGCAGCAGCTCGCCGGGAATCATATCGACCGATTGCGCGACCATCATCAGCAAGATGGCGTACTGGCACACATTCCAGTTGTTCGCGGCCAAAATGTCCTGGCTGCGCTGGTTGAGAATCATGTTGAGCGTCGGTTTGTCATCCTGCGGGCGCTGCGTCACGTTATACGTCACGCTGTAGGCGCACGGATACAGGTGCATCTCGGACAGGTCGCTAAACACATAGGTATTCGTCATAATGCGGCGGCTGTACGGCGTGTTCTTAAGGTCGTACAGAACGCGGTCCATCTGGTCGAAATCGCCCTCGGCATAATGGCTCTTCTGCCCAATCTGATACCCGTAGGCCTTGCCGATGGAACCGGTCTCGTCGGCCCACTCATCCCAAATATGGCTGTTGAGGTCATGCACGTTATTGGACTTCTTTTGATAGATCCATAGGATCTCATCCATGGCAGATTTGAGGGCCGTACGACGCAGGGTAAGCGCCGGAAACTCCTCGCGCAGGTCGTAGCGTGCCGTGACACCAAAGTTTTTAATGGTATAGGCAGGGGTGCCGTCCTCCCACACCGGACGGACCTTTTGGCCCTCGGTGGTGGTGCCATGGTCCAGAATATCGCGGCACATGGTTACAAACTGTTGATCAGCTTTGCTCATTGACCCTCCTGTCAGTCGCCTAAAAGCGAGATTCATTGTATCCCAGGCACATGCAGCCCCACAGCCCAAACATATGCCTTCATTTTCTGGCATATGCCAGAAATTCCTTGCGTAAATCTGCGCGTTCGCTATTCTATTATTGACATATGTCAGATAAGGAGCACGTATGGCAGGAAGACGCGAGAAACTGCGCCGCGTCGGGATCATCCCCGAATACCGCGGCTTTACCCCTGACGGCCTAGCCAGCGGAGACGCCATCGACATGACGGTCGACGAACTCGAGGCGCTGCGCCTGTGCGACCTGGAAGGCCTTAACCAAGAGGCAGTCGCAAAGCAGATGGGTATCGCGCGCGCCACGGTGGCGGCTATTTGCAGCCGCGCGCATCGCAAGGTGGCAAACGCGTTGGTCAATGGTCGGGCGCTCATCATCGAAGGCGGCAATATCGCGTACTCCCCCATTACCACGGCAACGGCCGTATGGCCAGCAAAGGAGATCGACACCATGAGGGTGGCAACCACGTACGACAACGGCAACATCTTTATGCACTTTGGCCGCAGCGAGCAGTTCAAGATCTACGACATTCAGGACGGCAAGGTACTCAACGAGCAGGTCGTGGGCACCGGCGGCACCGGCCACGGTGCCCTTGCGGGCCTGCTCGCCAACGGCGGCGTGGACACGCTCATCTGCGGCGGCATCGGCGGCGGCGCTATCAACGCGCTTGCCCAAGCCGGCATCACGGTATACGCAGGTGCCCAGGGCAGCTGCGACGCTTGCGTCGAGGCCCTCATTGCCGGCACGCTCGCGCAGACCGGCGAGGCCACCTGCGACTGCCATGGCCACGGCCACGACCACGAGCACATCCATGAGCACGGCGGATCCTGCGGTTGCCACGGCCATCACGAGAACGAGGGTCACGAGGGCTGCAGCTGCCACTAACAGCAGGCAAACGATGCCATCACGCGTCTGCTCACACAACATATAACGCACCAACGGCGAAAGCCGCCTGGAATACCATCCAGGCGGCCTTCGCCATACACAACTCTACCAGTCGCTACTTTTTATTGCGCATCTGCGCTTCCATCTGGCGCAGCAGGTCCATATCGGACTTAGGACCACCTGTTCCCAGGCCGCCCATGCCGCCCAAGCCCATGGCATCCAGACCGGGAATATTGGGCATGCGCATCTTTTTGCCCTTCTTACCCTTTTTGCCCTTTTTGCCGCCGGCCTGTGCCTGATTGGCCATCGTGCGCATGCGGCCCATCATCTTATTCATCTCGCCCCACTGCTTCATAAGGCCGTTGACCTCGGTGGGGGTTACGCCGGCTCCCTTGGCAATGCGGGCGCGGCGCTGGCCGTTAATGATGGAGGGGCGCAGGCGTTCCTCCTTGGTCATCGACATAATGATGGCCTCGTTCTTGTCGAAGATGCCCTCGTCCAGGTTGCCGCCCATCTGGTTGAGCGCGCGCTGGCCACCGGGGAGCATGCCGAGAATGCCCTTCATGCCGCCCATCTTCTTAACGGCTTTCATCTGGTCGAGCATGTCGTTCATGGTAAAGCCCTCGCGCAGCATGCGCTCGGCGGCCTCGAGCTGCTCGGCATCGGCGGCCTCCTGGGCCTTCTCGATGATGCCGACGACGTCGCCCATGCCCAAGATTCGCTTGGCCATACGGTCGGGGTAGAACGGCTCCAGCGAATCGGGCTTCTCGCCCATGCTCACGAACTTGATGGGCTTGCCGGTCACCTGGCGCACGGAAAGCGCGCCGCCACCACGGGCATCGCCGTCGAGCTTGGAGATGATCACGCCGTCAAAGTCGGTGCGCTCGGCGAAGGTCGAGACGACGTTGACGATATCCTGGCCGGTCATGGCATCGACGACCATCAGCACCTGATCGGGCTTGACGGCCTTCTTGATGTCCACGGCTTCCTGCATCATCTGCTCGTCGATCTGCAAACGACCGGCGGTATCGACGATGACCACGTCACGCAGGTGGTCGACGGCCTCCTGAATAGCGCCCTTGGCGATGTCGACCGGGTGTGCACCGTCGCCACGGAAGACCGGCACGCCGATCTCTCCGCCAAGCGTGGCTAGCTGGTCGGCTGCGGCGGGACGGTAGACGTCGCACGCGGCGAGCAGCGGCGAGCGGCCCTGCTTCTTGAGCAGGTAGGCCAGCTTTACGGCCGCCGTGGTCTTACCGGAGCCCTGCAGGCCCACGAGCATGATGACGTTGGGGATACGGTTGCTAAAGACGAGCTTGCTCTCGGTGGAGCCGAGCATCTCGGTGAGCTCGTCAAGCACGATCTTGACGACGTTTTGTGCCGGCGACAGCGACTCCATGACCTCGGCGGTCATGCAGCGCTCCTTGGTCTTGGCGACGAACTCCTTGACGACCTTGAAGTTGACGTCGGCCTCCAGAAGCGCCATGCGAATGTCGCGCATGGCCGAGGTGATATCGGCCTCGGTCAGCTTACCCTTGCCGCGCAAGCGGTCAAATGTGTCGTTGAGGCGATCGCTCAGGGAATCAAACACTGGTTACTCCTTAGTTGGACTCGCCCACCAGGGCGCGGCAGAAATCTTTGGCATTGAACTCCTGCAGGTCATCGACCTGCTCGCCCACGCCCACGCGCAGGATCGGGAGCCTGAGCTTCTCGGCAACGGCCATGGCGATACCGCCCTTAGCCGTGCCGTCGAGCTTTGTCATAATAATACCGTCCAGGCCCAGCGCCTCATTAAACTCGAGCGCCTGGTTGAGGCCGTTTTGGCCGGTGGCGGCATCGATCACGAGCACGACATGGACGGGCATGGGACCGGCGGCCATATTAGCGGCGCGCTTACGCGTCACGTTGACCACCTTGGCAAGCTCGCGCATGAGCTCGGGGCTCGTGTGCAGACGGCCGGCGGTATCGATAAGCACCAAGTCGCTGCCGCGCTTGTCAGCCTCGTCGAGCACGTCGTAGCAAACGCTTGCCGGGTCGGAGCCGCGGTCACGCTTGATAACGGGGACACCGGCGCGCTGGCCCCACACATCGAGCTGCTCGATGGCGGCGGCGCGGAAGGTATCGGCTGAGCCGATCACGACATTCTTGCCGCGGGCAGCCATGGCGCTCGCAATCTTGCCGACCGTCGTGGTCTTGCCGGCACCGTTAATGCCCACAAAAAGCACGCAACTCGGCGTGTCGGCGAACGGATCGCGCTCGGCGGGCACAAAATGTTGCTCGAGCTGCTCGGCCAGGGCGCGACGAAGTTGCGGGGCGGTCTTGAGGTTCTTCTTGGCCGCGGCATCGCGCAGGTCATCGGACACCTTGATCGCGACCTCGGCACCCATGTCACCCATGACGAGAGTGTCCTCCAGGTCCTCCCAAAAATCCTCGTCGACCTCGCCGCCAAAGTAAAAGACCTCGTTGAGGGCCTCACGGCTGCGCCCAAGTC
>CABUDB010000062.1 GCA_902490245.1 uncultured Collinsella sp. | reverse complement strand
GCTGCGGAAACGCGGGGCCCGTTCAGGCTGTTGCGTTGAGATTGAAAATCAACCCCACAAAGGTGCCTGTCCCCTTTGTGGTAGTGGGGCGTTAGGGGAGGAGCTTCATGGCGGCGTCGTGGGCGGTGTGCTCGTAGGTGTCGTCGAGGGGCTTGAGCGGCAGCAGGGCTGTGGCCTGCGCATCGCCGCGGCGCTCGAGGGCGTGGGTAATGAGCCAGTCGGCGAGCTCGGGGTTCTTGGGCAGTGCCGGTCCGTGTAGATACGTGCCGATGACGCCCTTGTAGATCAGTCCCTCAAAGCCATCGTCGCCGTTGTTTCCGGTTCCCGTGACGACGGACGTTCCGAGCGGCGTGGCATCTGCGTCGAGCAGAGTGCGGCCGCCGTGGTTCTCGAATCCCACAAAGGGCTCGGGTGCCAGGTCGGTCTTAACGGCGACGTTGCCGATCAGGCGGTCGGAGCCGCGTACGGTTTCGGCGGCAATGACGCCCAGACCCTCGATGCGATCCTCGCCCATATAGTACGAACGGCCGAGCAGCTGGTAGCTGCCGCAGATGGCAAGCAGCGAACCGCCGTCTTCAACATAGGCCGCGACCTTGTCTTTTTGAGCGAGCAGTTCGTGCGCCACGGCCAGCTGATCGCGGTCGGCACCGCCGCCCATCATGACGATATCGGCATCGGTCAAATCAAGCGTTTCGCCCATACGGACCTCGTCTACACGCACGGGAATGCCACGCCAGGCGCAGCGGCGCTCAAGCGCAATAACGTTGCCGCCGTCGCCGTAGAGGTTGAGGGCATCGGGGTACAGATAGACGATGCGCACCGGGCGCGAAAGCTCGACTGGCGCAATATCGGTGGGGACAGCGCTACCATCGGCGCACGGTGCAGCGTGGGCGGCAACCGTGGCCGCATCGGTGCCTTTGAGTCCGTCGAGCTCCTTGACCAGCGGCGGGAAGGCCGTGTAGTTGGCGACGGCGTAGAAGGTGTCATCGGCGGCCTCGTCTGCCACGGCGCCGATCGCCTGCGCGACGTCCGAGATAATCGCGGCATCGATGCCGGCGTACTTGAGGCGTACCTGCATGTCGTGCGCACGCGTGCCTCCGGCAAAGGCGACAAGACCCGGCGTGTCGGCGATGCGCTCGAAGTCGACATCGTAGATCCACGAGACATCGTGGCCGTCGGCATCGTTATCGTTTAGGAAGAAGGCGCAGAGCCTGCCACCTGCCGTTTTAATGGACTGGATCTGGCGATCGAAGCCCACGGGATTCTTGGCCAGGTTGGCCTCGACGGTGCGGCCGGCAATATCCCAACGGCCCATGCGACCACCTGCTGGCACGTAGGCATCGAGCGTGGGCTGCAGATGCGCCGCGTCCACGCCCAGCTCGTGCGCCGCAAAGAAGGCGGCGGCGACGTTATAGACCATGTACAGGCCGTTGTAGCGCGTGGCGATGTGCACGGCGGGCGCGTTGGCCTCGGGTCCAAAGACCAGGTCAAAGCTGTAGCCGTCGCAGCTGAGCTCCACGCCCGTCACGCGACGGACAAGCGCAGGGCGGGCCCAGCCGCACGAGGGGCAATGGTAGGCGCCGAGCTGGCCGTACTGTACGTAGTCGTACTCCAACGGGGCGTTGCACTGCGAGCAAAAGCGCGAGTCGCTAATGCGGTCGGACTCGGTGTTGGTGGCGCCATCGATGCCAAAGGCAATACTCGCGTTGGGAACGCGCACGGCAATCGAGGCGCACAGCGGGTCGTCGGCGTTGTAGATGAGCGTCGTTGTCGGCGAAAGCTCCAACGCGTGGGCGATGACCTCTTGGGTGTGATCGATCTCGCCATAGCGATCCAGCTGGTCGCGGAACAGGTTGAGCAGCACAAAGTACGTCGGTTTGAGCTTGGGCAGAACGCGTACGGTGTAGAGCTCGTCGCACTCAAAAACGCCCACGCGCTTGCCGCTGCTGGTGTGCTTAAGGCCGCCGCGGGCCTCGAGCAGAGCACCCACCACACCAGGCTCCATATTGTTGCCGGCACGGTTGCACACCACGGTAGCGCCGCTGGCAGCAACGGCGTCAGCGATGAGGTTGGAGGTGGTGGTCTTGCCATTAGTACCGGTAATCACTACGCTGCGGTCGACGAGGCCGGCGAGGTCGCTCAGCAACTCGGGGTCGATCTTCATGGCGATGCGGCCGGGGAGTACGCCGCCCTGGCGTTTGAGGACAGAGCGCAGTCCCCAGCGGGCGATATCGCTCGAGGTGCAGGCGAGAGATGAGCGGAAGTTCATGAAGTCGTTCCTAACGTGAATGACATGGTCGGGGCGATCGCGTCGCTAAAAGCCGTAGCGGCGCGCAAATTCCTGGGCGAGCTGCGATACATCTTCGCAGGCGTTGGCCCAGGGGGCAAAGTCGGGGGTGTCCGAGATAATGCCGTCGGCTTCCCAAACCGCCTGGTGCGAGAGGTCCCAGGGGTCGCGCGGCTCGGGCCGGCAGGGAAGATACGGCGTCTGGTACATGGGGTTCAGCAAGAAGAACGCGCCGCCCTCGCAACGGTTAGCGAACTCACGCAGCGCGCGCGTCGCCGGGCGCATCTTGTTTGTTTTGAACAGCAGAATCGTGCGGGCGAGCAGGTACCAAGGAGAGTTTTCGAGTGCGTCTGCCCCCATCTGCTCCTCGAGCTGGTGGGCCAGGGCAAAAAAGCCGTCCTGGTCTTCCAGACGAGCGAAGGCGAGCAACACGGTGCCGGCGGCTCGGGTGGGGTAGCCTTCCGCCTTAAGGACGCGGCGGGCGTAGTTGGCGGCAGCACGGTAGCGGGCGCTCGCCATGCACAGCTGCGAGATGGCCTCGAGCGTGTGGAGCCACCCGATAAGGGCCGGCTCGCTCACGGTAAGGTCCGCTGCGGTGACACCGTCGGCCAAAACATTATTGGCCCAGTAGTGCGGGGCCTCCATATCAAACCCGGGCACGCTCTGTTGCAGGTAGTCGGCCGTGCTCGTCTCGAGCTTCATCAGGTCGCCCAGGCAGGCGTCGACGGGCGTGTCTGCCAAAATGATGGCGAGCAGCTGGGCATCGACGGCCAGCGCATCGATGCGGACGATCTTGAGCAGCTCATCACGCATATCGTCGAACAGGCGGTTGCGCGTCTGCTCAAACTCCTCGTCGCTGCCCATGTCCTCGATGCGATGGAGCTCGTCGAGCAGGTGGCGATGAACACCGGCATAGGACAGCAGCGCCTGGGCATGCTCGGACTGCGCATACTTTTGGGGATTCGCACTAATGTCGTTATGGACAAGCTCGCGTGCTGCATCGGTGAGCTCGGGGTGCGACGCCAGATAGGTGCGCTCCAAGTAGGCGGGGATGTAGACGCTCGGATCCATTAGAGGTCCCCTCCCTTAAATGGAAGCCCCTGCTCGGCTGCACGCAGGATGCGCTCGTCGATCTGGGAGCGCACGATGTCGTTGGTGGCGACCCAGGCGGCAAAGCTGGCGTTGTCGGGAGCGCCCAGGCCCTCCTGCAGTACCGGCGTCGCCTCGGACAGCGCAAGGACGAGCTCGTCGGTGGAGCCTGTACCCACGTTGACGCGGGCATAGACGCCATCGGGAAACTCGGTTTGGAAGTAGAGTGCCTCGGCTGCGTGCGGACACGAGCGCGCAAGGATGCGCAAGTAGTGCTCGGCGCCCTCGTAGTCCAGCTCGCGCCAGGCTGCGCTCATCAGTGCGATGAGCGTCCACGGGTCCAAGTCGCGTTCTGCATCCTTGGGACGGCGGCGCAGCGGCGTGTTGGCAAGATAGGGCACGGAGTGGGCGGAGCGAAAGCGCTTGAGCTCCTCGGCGGGGTATTCGAGCTTTGCCATGGCGAGCATCGCGGTGTGGCGGACACCGGCGGGGTCGTTGGGCGCAAAGTCCAAGCTGCGATTTGCGGCTTCGAGCGACATGCGATAGCGGCCGCTAATGAGGGCGCGCGATGCCAAGGCGGCAAGCCAGCGCAGATAGGGGCGGCGCGTAAGGTCGCCTGCGGCCTCGCGCTCGTAGGGGTCCTGCGCCGAGGCGATCTTGAGCGCCAGATCGTGCTCCACCTCGTCGCACTTGGACACCAGATACTGCACGTATTCCTCGTTGGATTCGGCGGTGAGCGCCGTCAGCATGCGCTGGGCATCCCAGTTGGCCGGATCGAGTGCGGCTGCCTCGCGGAGCATGTTCTCGGCAGCTGCCTCTTCCTGCTCTGCCTGGGTATCGTCAGGGATAAAGGGAATGCGGTAGTCGACGGCCTCGACCACCTTGGCAATGAGGTGCCCGGCGCGGTCGCGGTCGTGCACGATGAGCGGTGCGGGGTTGCGGGTGAATTGTTCCATCAGACGCTCTACGGCGGCAGCGTCGGTGAGCGGGATATTGTCGCGGCGCAAGGCCTCAAGAACGAGGCGATGGCAATCCTCTTGAATGGGATCGAATGCCATGGGGCCTCCTTTGCTGCGGTTAGGGTTCAAATGTTTCTATATAAGGTTCTAGTTTACCCGCATGTGGCACACCGGGGGTGCCGCACTTGGACTTGCACCTTTGCACCACGAAGACGGATGTCGCACAAATGTCGGCACCCTGGACGACCGAGTGGTATCACGGTGCCGCAAACGGTCGATTTTTGGCGGCGAACGGTGCATATTTTGGAGGGGCACCGTCCTGCCCAGGATATGTAGTCAACCTTGATAAAACGTTTGCCCAGCTTGGGAGTATGAATGCCGCACAAGGATCTTCAGGGATAGAAAAAACGTTTCATCATTGGCGGCTTTAGGTGAATAACTGACCAACCAGAACGGTAAAATAGTGTTTGTCTGAGCGTTGAGACGTTTAGACATCGCGCATTGTCATCGCCGGCAACGCGCAAACCGGTCCTAACGGAGCCAATTGGGTGCTCCGTTATATACGCAAGTCTAAGAGGGGCTTGTTTAGGAGGCACAGTATGGGACGTTTTACCAATCCTCGCGATCTGTACTTTGGTGAGGGCGCTCGCCACGAGGTGAAGAACCTCAAGGGCAAGAAGGCCATCATCGTTTCTGGCGGCAGCTCTATGCGCCGCGGCGGGTTCCTGCAGGACGTCGAGAACGACCTTAAGGAAGGCGGTTTCGAGGTCAAGCTGTTCGAGGGCGTCGAGTCCGACCCGTCCATCGAGACGGTCATGAAGGGCGCCGAGGCCATGCGCGAGTTCGAGCCCGACTGGATTATCGCCATCGGTGGCGGCTCGCCCATCGATGCCGCTAAGGCCATGTGGGTCTTCTACGAGTATCCCGAGGAGTCCTTCGATAACATCATCCAGCCGTTCAGCTTCCCCGAGCTGCGTCAGAAGGCTCATTTCTGCGCCATCTCCTCTACCTCCGGCACCGCTACCGAGGTCACCGCGTTCTCCGTCATTACCGACTACGCCAAGGGCATCAAGTACCCGCTGGCCGACTTCAACATCACCCCTGATGTCGCCATCGTCGACCCCGAGCTCACCTACACCATGCCCGCCAAGCTGTGCGCTCACACCGGCATGGATGCTCTGACCCACTGCATGGAGGCCTACGTTTCCACCTGCGCCTCTATGTTCACCGACGCCAACGCTCTGCACGGCATCCGCGAGATCGTCGAGTGGCTGCCCAAGTCCTATGCTGGCGACCATGAGGCCCGTCAGCACATGCATGAGGCTCAGTGCATCGCCGGTATCGCCTTCTCCTCGGGCCTGCTCGGCATCGTTCACTCCATGGCTCACAAGACCGGTGCTGCCTTCGAGAACGGCCACATCATCCACGGTGCCGCTAACGCCATGTACCTGGGCAAGGTTATCCAGTGGAACTCTAAGGATCCCCGTGCTGCCGAGCGTTACGCTTACGTGGCCAAGGAGATCCTGCACCTTCCCGGCGAGACCAACGAGGAGCTCATCGCTGCGCTCGTCCAGAAGATCCGCGACCTCAACGACCAGCTCAACATCCCGCAGTCCATCAAGGATTACGCAAATGGTGGCGTGAAGGTCGACGCCGAGAACCCGCAGATGGTTTCCGAGGAGGAGTTCCTCGCCAAGCTGCCCGAGATCGCCGCGAACGCCGAGCAGGACGCCTGCACGCCCGAGAACCCGCGTGAGACCAAGGCTGCCGACTTCGAGAAGATCCTCAAGGCCTGCTACTACGACACCGACATCGATTTCTAATCGACTCTTGTTATCGTAACGAGGGGCTCCGCACGTATCCGTACGGAGCCCCTTTCTTTTTTAGAGAATGGGATAGTTATGGCTGCAATTTTCAATAGCCCCAGCAAGTACATCCAGGGTCCGGACGAGCTCGCCAAGCTCGGCTCCTATGTCGAGCCGCTCGGCGCTAAGGCCCTCGTCATCGTGACGCCTTCGGGCAAGAAGCGCGTCGGTGCCAAGATCGAGGGCGGCTTTGCCGAGGCTAAGGCCGAGCTGCTGTTTGAGGACTTTAACGGCGAGTGCTCCAAGGGCGAGGTCGATCGCCTGGTTGCGCTCGCTCGCGACAACGGTTGCGACATCATCGTCGGCGTCGGTGGCGGCAAGATCCTCGACACCGCGAAGGCCGTCGCCTATTACCTGGAGTCTCCGGTTATCATTTGCCCCACCATCGCTTCGACCGATGCACCGTGCTCGGCACTTTCGGTGCTCTACACCGACGACGGCCAGTTCGACAAGTACCTCTTCCTTAAGGCAAACCCCAATATCGTCCTGATGGATACGACGGTTATCGCGGCGAGCCCGGTGCGCCTGACGGTTTCCGGTATGGGCGATGCGCTCGCAACCTATTTCGAGGCTCAGGCAACGCACGATGCCGACGGCGGCACCTGCGCCGGCGGCAAGGGCGGAATGGCCGGCCTGGCGCTCGCCAAGCTCTGCTACGAGACGCTCATGGCCGATGGCGTCAAGGCCAAGGTCGCGCTGGAGAAGGGTGCGCTCACGCCTGCCGTCGAGCACATCATCGAGGCCAATACGCTGCTTTCGGGCATTGGCTTTGAGAGCTCGGGCCTTGCTGCTGCTCATGCCATCCACAATGGTCTGACGATGCTGCCCGAGTGCCACAGCATGTATCACGGCGAGAAGGTCGCCTTCGGCACCATCGTCCAGCTGGTACTCGAGGATGCCCCGACCGAGAAGCTCGAGGAAGTCTTGGGCTTCTGCATTGAGCTGGGCCTGCCGCAGCCGGTCCGCTTTTCTCCCTATACGTCGATATAGGCTGCTGCGGCGTATCCCACCTGATCTCCGTATTGCACCACATACCATCCATTCCACTCGCCGTAAACCGTCACCTCCGCGCCGTTTGGCAGGTTGGCGATCACCGTACCGGCGGGGGATGGCGTGCTGCGGAGATTCAGCGTGCCGTAGCTCAGGCGGACCGTTCCCCGTTTCGGGTCCATAGGCGGGATGAAGGGCAGGCCGAAATACTCCGTCAGCGCCTTGACAAGCTGCCGGGCCACATCCTCCACATGGCTCTCCAGCCAGAGGGCGTCGGAATAGTTGTCATGGTAGCCGATCTCCACCAGCACCGCCGGGAACCGGGACCGGGACACCTCTCCCAGTGCGGTGGTAGGGCGGGTGGTGACCTTGTCGGGCAGCGGGTAGATCTCCCGCAGATTTTTGGCGATCAGCTCCGCGCCCCGCTGCCCGCCGGCGCTGCCGGGATAGTAAAAGGCGATAATGCCCCGGGCGGAGGTCTGGGCGGAGCCGTTTCCGATGGCGTTGGAGTGCAGTGCCAGATAGAAGTCATAATAGCCGCTGTTGGCCTCCCGGATGGCGGCCCCCGCCGAGGTGTCCGGGTCATTGCGGCGGTAGCGGATGCCGTTGGACCGCAGATACGGCTCCATAGCGTCCACGATCCGGTTCATCCAGTATTCCTCGCTGCCGCTGCCAGTAACATAGGGGTTCCAGTCCTGGGTGGACGGACTTAAAAACACAATGGGCATCAGAGTTCCCTCCCATACAGATGATGAATGTGCAGAGCATTTTTTGTTGTGGTGAAATTCTGTCTGCTTCATAGTATGGCGTTTTCCCCGGAATTGTGCTATACTGGCCCGGAAATCAAGCCTAAAAGGAGCACAGCTTATGAAAATAGAGCGTGGCTATCCCACTTATACCGTCACTCCCAAGGCGGAAAACGCCATCGTCAAGGGGCATCCCTGGGTGTATGACGCGGAGATCCTGAACATAGAAGGTGAAACGGCCAACGGCGGGCTGGTGGATGTCATCAGCAGGAAGGGCCGCTATCTGGGCACAGGCTTTTTGTCCCAGCAGTCCAAGATCCGTGTGCGGCTCATCTCCCGGACCGCCAATGACCGCTTTGACGAAGCCTTCTGGCGGCGGAAGCTGC